>SLJA01000190.1 GCA_007135355.1 Wenzhouxiangella sp. | reverse complement strand
TCAGCGGCAGGCCGGCATCGCGCGCCCAGCGGCTGTTGGGGAAATCGGGATGAGCATCGCAGGCCAAGGCTTCAGCGCGCACGCCGTACAGGGACTGCAGGTCGGCCGAGACCTGGCGAAAGACCTCGACCGCGCGCGGGCTGTCCAGCTCACCGATGTGAGGGGAGACGATGGCGCGCGACTTCCAGGCAAGTGTCACCGTGTTTTTCAGGAAGGCGCCGACGGCCAGCAGCGGCTTTTCCAGGGTTACCGGCAGTTCGATTTCCAGCGGCGCGTTGCCCCGCCCCAGCCGGATCGGGCGCACTTTGCCGGCAATCTGGCGCCAGACCGGATCATCGGCCGGGCGCTGGATCGGGCGATTGTGGTGCAAGAAGGCATCGGCCACGTTGCTCAAGCGCGCTTCGACGTCTTCCGGATCGGTCAGCACCGGCTCGCCGCTCAGATTGCCCGAAGTGGCGACGATGGGCCGGCCCAGGTCGCCCAGCAGCAGGTGATGAATCGGGCTGTAGGGCAGCATCAGGCCGACTTCGTTCAGACCCGGCGCGATGCTGGGTGCCAGCGGCGCATCAGGCCGCAGGCGGGCCAGCATGATGGGGCGTTCGGGGTCGGCCAGCCGCGCGGCCGTGGCCTGGTCCAGATCGGCCAGCTCGCGCGCGGCGTCCAGACGGTCCGCACCGGCCATGGGCACCATCACCGCCAGCGGCTTGTCGGGCCGGCGCTTGCGCGCGCGCAAGGTGGCCACCGCCGTTTCGTTGGCCGCGTCGCAGATCAGGTGATAGCCGCCGACCCCGCGCGCGGCCAGTATCCCGCCAGCCTCGATCACGCAGATCGCCGCGGCCAGGCTGTCTTCGTTGCCTTGCGTGAGATCCGTACCGTGTCGGAAACGCAATTCCGGCCCGCACACCGCACAGGCCAGCGGCTGGGCGTGGAAGCGACGGTCCAGCGGGTTGCGGTATTCCGCGTCGCAGTCGGCGCACAGCGGAAAATCCTTGAGAGTGGTGTTCGGCCGGTCGTAGGGCAGCGCGCGGATGATGGTGTAGCGCGGGCCGCACTGGGTGCAATTGATGAAGGGATAGCGGTGGCGGCGCTCGGTCGGATCGCTGATTTCGGCCAGACAGTCATCGCACATGAACTGGTCCGGCGGGACGTGGATCTCGGGCTCGGCTTGCGCCTGGCTGGCGCGGATCTCGAAGGAGCGGAAGTCCTCCCACTCACCCGGCTCGTTGCGCTTAAGCTCAGGCCGGGCCAGCGGCGGAGCGCGGTCGATGACGTCACGAGCAAAGGCGTCGAGCTGATCCACCAGGCCCTGGATGGCGACTTCGACCACGCCGGAGGCGTTGTAGACCCAGCCGGTCAGGTTCAGCTCGTGCGCCAGGCGATAGACGAAGGGTCGAAAACCCACGCCCTGGACACGGCCGGCCACGGTGACCCGGCGGACCGGGAGTTTCTCGTGATCCGCGCTCATTTGCCGCCGACCCGCGCTCGGTGATGGGCCAGGTACAGCGGTGTCCAGGCGTGCGGGCTGCGCCGGACCAGGCGGAAGCGGGCGACGTGGTAGGACGGGTCGAAGCCGTAGAAATTCATGCGCATTCGTTCCAGTTCAGCGTCGCGGTAGGCCTGCAGCGGGCGCTCGGCCTCGTCCCGCGCGCGGCGTTCGGTTTTGGTTTTGAGCCGAACGTCGAAATCCGCTTCGCTCAGACTTTGGGCTTCAGCGGCCACGAACCGGTCGAAGTCAGCCCGATTGCCGGGGCCAACTCGGTCGATCAAGTTCAGGCTTTCCGCCTCGGCCGCCAGCATGGGCAAGCGATGACCCATCACCGCTGCGATGCCGTCCTCGCCCACGCGCTTTGGCAGCAGATAGGTCCAGTATTCCGACCCGTACAGGTTACCCATGTTCTTGTAATGCGGGTTCAGCACCACGCCGGAGCGCGCCCAGACTTCGTCGGCGGCCAGGGCCAGGAACACCCCACCCGCCGCGGCGTTGCCGCCGATCGCGCTGACGGTCAGGTGCGAGGTGGTGCGGATCACGGCCTCGGCGATCTCGTCGATGGCGCGGATGTTGTCCCAGGACTCATCCGGCGGGCTGTCGGCGGCCTCGATGGCGTTCAGGTCCATGCCGTTGGACCAGAAATCCGAACCGCCGGCCAGCACGATCACGCGGGTCGGACGCCGGGTGGCCTGCTGGTAAGCCGCCAGCAGGGCGCGGCAGTCTTCGGTGGACATGGCGCCGTTGTAGAAGTCGAATTCGAGGACGCCGACGGCGCCGATTTCTCGGTAGCAGATCGGGCCGCGGCCTTTCTCGGGATCACTGTCGATCGGCAACTCGGGCAATTCGGCCACCGCTTTGCCCAGCACTGCCGTGGCGCGGCGCTTGAACGGCCGCTCACCGGCCTCTTTCATGTGGCCGATCCAAACCGCGCCGTCGACCGTGGCCCGGCACACCGCGCCGTGGCAGAGGGCCAGCAGCGTGCCCGGATCACCCGTCAGTTCCGGCTCGATCCAGGCGTTGAACAATCGCACCTCGCGCCCGGCGATCTCGTCGATCACGCCGGGAAAGCCGTCGGCGCTGCGTATCTTGTTGAGCACGGTAAGGGTGTTATCGCTTGTCCAACCGATGCGCCGCGCGGTTGGCGACACCGGATCACGCCAGCGTCCCGGCGGCGGCGGATCGCCGGGCTCACCCCGCTCGATCTTTTGCAGCGCCTCGAACAAAGCCGCCACCGCCGCCTCGGTCACCTCCAGCCGGTACAGGCTGGACTTGCGGCCCGGGCGCATCGGGAATGTCCGACTGGCCAACACCGGCCCGCCGTCGAGTTCGGCCGTGGCCTGAATGATGGACACCCCCCACTCGTGTTCTCCCGCCAGCACAGCCCAGTCCAGCGCGGCAGGTCCACGATCGCCCGGCGGGCCGGGGTGGACGATCAAGCAGGGCACAGTGGCGAACACATCCTCGGGAATCTTGCGCTTCAGGAACGGCGCTACGACAGCGTCCGGCTGGAACAGCTTGACAGCTTCGGCCGTCACCTCATCGCTGATATCCAGCTCCACGCTGACCTCATGCCCGGCCGCGCGCAACTCGGCGTGGACGCGCTGGCTTAAGCTGTTGAAGGCGTGGCAGAGGAGCAGAATGCGCATGGGCTGATTGGTTCGGAATCTTCAGCGCTGATAATCGCAGATTACCGCGGAAAGACGGCCACGGCGGTTGATCCGCTTGAGGAGCCCAAGACGACTCGGCCAAGCCTAATTGACATCATTTCAGTGTCGGTGTAAATTTTACACCATGATTAGAACGCAAATCCAGTTGCCCGACGAGCTGTATCGCGAGGCCAAGCGCATCGCAGCTGAGCAGGAAATCAGTCTGGCTGAGGTGCTGCGCCGGGGGCTCGAGCATATGCTGCGCATCTACCCTCCCGGACGCGGGGCGCACGCCTGGCGACCGCCTCAGGCCAGCGCACTGGGAGACTTCAAGGCCGCGGAGCCCGACTGGCGCGAACTGGCCAATCGCTGACGTGCTATCCATCGATACCAACATCCTGCTGTACGCGCAGAACCAGGATTGTCCCGAGCACGAGCGCGCCAGAGCCTTCATTGAGTCCTGCTCCAATCGTGACGACGTAGCCATCTGCGAACTGGTACTGCTCGAGCTCTATCAGCTTCTGCGCAACCCGGCAGTGCTGGCACGACCAATGAGCGCGCCCGATGCCGCCGCTGTTTGCATGAGCTGGCGAAGCAACGCGCGCTGGGCGCTGATCGAAAATGCGCCGATCATGGATAAGCTGTGGCTCATCGCCAAGCAGCCCGACCTCTCCCGGCGGGCCGTTTTCGATGCCCGAATTGCGCTGACTCTGCGCCATCACGGCGTGACGGATTGGGCCACGCGGAATGTTTCCGACTTCCAAGGATTCGGCTTCGCGCGGTTGATCAATCCGATCGATGACATAGCTTCTGCCGTGCATGAACGCTGACTCGAGTCTTCTCCGGAAAGCATCAATCGACGCTCAAGAGATCATCGAATCCACGCGCCGTTGGCTGGAGCGGGTCGTCATTGGCCTGAACCTGTGCCCGTTTGCCGTCACGCCGTGGCGCCAGGGTCGAATTCGCTTTAGCGTCAGTGCCGCCACCAGCCCGCAGCAGCTGGCCGAAGACCTGGTGGAGGCACTGCTCAGCCTGCAGGCCAGCGATCCGGCTGAGTGCGAAACCAGCCTGCTGATTCACCCCGGCGTGCTGAGCGACTTTGTGGACTACAACGATTTCCTCGATCTGGCCGATCAGCTGCTCGAACAACTGGCGCTGGACGGCGTAATCCAGATCGCCAGCTTCCATCCCGACTACCAGTTCGCCGACAGCGCGCCGGATGATCCAGCCAACTGCACCAACCGCTCGCCCTATCCGATGCTGCACCTGCTGCGCGAGGACAGCATCGCCGCCGCGACCGAACCGCTGTCAGACCCGAACCTGATTTACCAGCGCAACATCCAGACCCTGCGGAAGTTGGGCCTGGACGGCTGGCGCGCATTGCTGGATCGCTGAAGCAGTGATCCAGGACGGCTGTGAGGTGACCACCGGCAACTTGCTCGGCTGTAAAGGCGATCAGCTCGAATGGATCACCCATTTTCCTTAGCGCTTGCGCCGCCCTCGACCTGAGCTGCTGAAGCCAGCCACGATCATGGCGGCACCGATCAGGGCAAATGCCAGGACGATAAGGAAGGTCAAGACAGCGATGATCAATGACCATGCGCTTTCCGCCGCGCGGATGTGACCGACGATATCAATCAGGCCGCCAATGCAGATAGCAAGCAGGGCCAGCCCACCAACCAGGCGTATGAGCCGGGTCATGTCAGAACCACCGCCGGATCAAGGCTACCACCATCACAGGGAACGGCTATCTGGTCGGGCATGTACGGAGCCAATGCAGAAGTCGCTTTCTCCAGATTTCCGACCCGCGCGCGCTTTCTAGAAAAACAGCACCTTCAGGCTGGCGCACTCGGCCTCGTCAGCCAGATCCTGGCCGACGTCTTCGGAGTTCGGGTCTGCGTCACGCACAGCATCGGTCAAAAAACTGCGCCGGAACATCATGTGCTCATCTCCAATGACAATCATGGCGGCCTGCGAGTCGCGCTGAAATTCGGCCAGGGCATCCACTTCTGCCAGCGCATCCAGTCCATGGCTGCCTTTCGCGCCGCGGCAGTAGAGCACGTCTTGATTCTGGTCGGCAGCGGCCGCGATCACATCGCCGACGGTCGGTGCCGGCCAGGTGCTCCATGGCAGGACCCGGACACTCGCGAGGCTGACCCGGCCAGCGCCTTCCTGCGCCCGCAGTCGACGGAGCAGTTCGGCAAAGTCCGGATGCAGCTCGCCACCCAGACCCAGCATCGGGTAGAACTGGTGCGCCTTCCCAGCCAGAATTTTTAGCGCCTTGCCCGGGCTTCCTTGTGCGGAAACCTGTGCGACCTGGTCGAGGAGTTCGCGGGCAAGCCGTCGCTGATCTTCAGGCGACAGCTTCTGTCCGAACAAATTGCTGAACAATCCCATGACTTGAACCTCCCATCCAGTCCGGGGTGCAGGCCAAGCATATACAAGAGCGGACAGCCAAAACAGCCCTTTTTTGAGTCAAGCTGCCCTCTATCCGATGCTGCACCTGCTGCGCGAGGACGGCATTGCCGCCGCGACCGACCCCCTGTCAGACCCGAATTTGATTGACGAGCGCAACATCCAGACCCTGCGGCGGCTTGCCCTTGACGGCTGGCGGGCCTCGATGGACGATTGAGTCGGCAGCCGCTGCCGCACGGGCCAGCACTCAGTCCTGCAAGACTCAAGGCTCGAAACGATCAGCAAAGATGCAGTCCACCCCCTCGGCCTCAATGCGGCTGATGCGTGCGCCCGTGTAGTGCGACATGTACAGCCGCCTATCCGGCCCGAAGGCGATGTCGTAGGGAAATCCGCTAAAGCCGGTGCCGACGTTGATGATCTGGCCTGAGGGCTGGACGCGATGCAGGCTGCCGGCGGACTGGTGCAGCACCCATAGATCGCGACCAAAGCCGCAGCCGCGCCCGAAATCCAAAGCCACGCGCGACGGGAACTGGGCGTAGCCGAGAGTCAGCAAGGTACCGTCAGCGGCGTATTCCGTGATGCGTCCATTACCGTCGCCGACAAACACACGGCCATCGGGGGCGACAGCCAAGTGAAAGGCGGTACGGCCACCGGGCAACGTGGCGAACACGGTAGGCGCCTCGCCGGCCGTGCTGCTCCAGACCTGACGCGAACCCACGTCGGCAAACAACAAGCGACCCTGGCGATCAAACTTCATCTCGGACGGGTTGGTCCACTGGAACGAAGTCCACAGCTCGACCACGGTCTGATCCGGTCGAATCGCGCTGATCGAGCCGCGCGTGGGTGAAACGCTGTTGCCGCCGGTCAATACGCTGCCGGCCACGCCGGAGACCAGCCCAAGGACGTCGACCACCACCGGATCAGGGTCGGGCGTGGGCGCGATGCCGTAGTCCTCGATCGGCGCACCGCCGCGGCCGATTCGAGTGATGAATTCGGGCGCGATCGATCCGACCGGCGGCCCATTGTCCCGGCCGGCGAAAAGCGTGCCGTCCGGCGCAAAGGACAAAAACACCGGACCGGTGACGGGCTCTGCATAAGTGGTAACGATGAAGCCGGGAATGCTTTGTGCCCCAGCCGGCAGGCTGATCAGCAGCAAAGTCCCAAAAATCAGTTGGCGCCAGGGCCGGCTCGGGACGACTTCAACTCGCATGATGTCTTTTCTCTCAAGTCTGGAAGGGTCTTGAGAGAAAACGCCATCGAGGTCGAACAGGGCTCAAGCCCGTCGCAGAAAACTGGAGAGCAACGCAGCCGTACGGCGGGTGCGAAGCCGGCCTCAGCCAGCCTCGGCGTAGCGCCGATAGCGATAGTAGGCCGCACAGGCCCCTTCGTCAGACACCATGCAGGAACCAATCGGATTGCGCGGCGTGCACACAGTGCCAAAGATCTCGCAGTCAGTGGGCTTTTTGACCCCGCGGATCACGGCCGGGCACTGGCACGCCTTGTTTTCGCGCACGTCCCGTTCGACCAGGTCGAAGCGTTTTTTCGACTAGACGTCAATCGGGATACTTGCTTCCGTTTCGATCTGGGTAATGATTGGCGTATACAGGTCAACGTCCAATTGCGCCTCAAGGCTCACAATCAGGCTATACCGGACCGCTTGATCAGCGCGTCCAAGCCGAGGTTTTTGCCGCCACCAGCCGCCCGTCGGATATACGGCAATGGCATGGCGACTCGCCAAGTCTACCGCTGTACCCTCCCATACATCGCTGTGAATCGAGCCCTTGTTGCGCAAACGCGGGCCGAGGAACCATCCCGCTTCAGTCCCGCCAAGGTCACCTGTCGCCTCTTCATCTCGCGCCGCCTTGTTGATGCGGCGCCGGAAAGCATCGGTGCTCTCTTCAGCGCGCTTAACGGCGAAACGCAGGCCGTGAGATGCGTATTTGTGCTTTTGAGTCCAGCCGCGCTCTCCAGGGTTCGGCTCGATAAAGTAGCTGAGCGTCACCCGCATCCGGACCACGACATCTCCCAGGTCCTCAAGCTCTGCCTGAGGCCATGGGAAATCGTGCAGAATCATTTCGCGAGTTTTCACTTTGCCATCAGTGGTCTGGAAAGGTTGTAGCTCCCGCTCAGCGATGAGCGTTACGTCATTGGACGCACTCAGAAGCGCTCGCTCCAGGTCTGGAACGCCGTAGCCGTATCGCCGCACCAGCAAGCGCTTATGCGACTGATTGGGCTTAGCCGGTAGGTGATTCAGCATGGCATCTGTCCACCGCGCAGCATGCACAATCAGGCCACGACCGGTCTCGGGCCACGCGTTCCGATGGTCGGCAAAAATCTGCGCGCCCATCCTCGCGATCAGGGCTGTTGCGGCGCTGGTATCCCCGGTCACGGTCAGCAGACGTTCATTTGGGCGATGAAAGGTGGTGAGTAAGGCCAGATCATCAACGTGGTCTCCGGCGGCGGTCGCGGGGTCGACGCCTTGGTTTCCGCCCTCAAATACGACCTCCGGCTTTATGGGCCAGTCGTCGTTGAACGTCACTGAGGTGCGGCTACACGGCGATAAATCGCCGGCTGGTGCCATGGCCGTCCACCCCTCATAAGCCGGATCAGTGAAGTTGCAGAGATCGGTCACCGCGCCGACCGTGAGCGCGTTCCATGCCTGCGCGGGATTTTCCACGCCCGACGCGTCGTTCTGATCCAGATACTCGGCTGCAATGTACGTATCAAGGATATTGCCAGCGGATATGGCGATCAGCCTTTGATCGGCACCCTCACCAAAGGCGATATCGTCCACTTTTGCCGACCAAGAGGATGGTCTGCCTCGCCAGTGGTCGCCGTCCGCCGTGACAGGCATGCAAAACACGCGTTGGCGTTCGGGGGCCTGGATCTCCGCTACTGAAATTGCTGAGGCGGTGATATATCCATACAAGTCTGGATCATTTTGGCCGCGATCGGGCAGAATCTTGACCGATTCGAGCCGGTGTACTGGCGAGATCGGGTCATTGGATAGCAGTAACGGTGTCAAGTCACCGTAGAGAGCAAGGCCGCTCATCTCTGTGCCGTGCCCGAACCACTGGCCATCATCATCGGGCGTCCAATCGGCCCTCCAAGCCTGGTGATCAGCCGCCGCCAGGCAGGGCTCGATTAACGGGTGCATGCGCATGGAGCCACTGTCCAGAAGGCAGACCGCTGGAACGTCCGCTGGCGGCGGGGTCAGCCGATCCAGAAGATCTTCCACCCACTCAATCTGACCCGTGGGGTCCATGTCCATGAAGGCACTGGGGGTATCGCGATTCAGTCGCAGCTCGGCGACTGCATCTGTGTGTGCGATCAGCTGCGCCAGGGTCTCTCGCGTCATCCGCGCGAGGACGACTTCGCGCTCCGCGAATCGGACGGTATGCTCACGCACCGTCGCATTCAACCTCGCAGCGGCGTGCTCGAAGATGGGTCGAGATTCAGGGCGGAGCCAGACTTCCCACCACACATCTTGACCAGCCGCAGGAAGCTCGCCCGAATCAGTGAACAGAGATTGGAGAGACGCCAGACGCACCGCGTCCAGGGATGCGATAAGCGCTTCATTTTTCGGGCGCCTGGACTTCTCGATCCGATTGCCATCGGCGTCAGTGAGGTACTGCTTATCTGGACCACGCTCAAACTTGACCTGATCCTGCGTCTCGTAGGCATGCACCTTTTTGTCGTAAAAATCCTTCCGCTCTGCCGGCACATAAACCGTAGCGATGACCTGACCTTGCGGACCGTCCGGGGCCGGACGGACAGCGAGCAGCTCGATGGGAGACTTACCTTGCGCGTTCTCGAGTTTGTCGACTATCGCAGCCTGAGCAGCAGGCATCTCAAACTCAAGATAAAAGCCAGGTCGGCCCGCACTCAGTTGTTCATCGCGGCTCGCCAGTTGAGCTTCTGCAGCCTCGACAGCACGGGCAATATCTATTCGTAATTTCCCCGCGTGCCGACGGCGGTCGCGTGGGGGAAGAGCCTTGCTTTGAACGGGCGTGAGAGGCGATGTGAATGGCTCTCGCTCGCCGTGATCCGGCAAAAAAACGTGAGGTAAATTGCGGTCCTGACCATCCGGCATGATGGGCCCGACCTATGAGGCAGGGCTGAGCTTGCGCTCCGCGATGGCCAGCTCAAGGTCATCGCCAGTGACAGACTTCCGTTCGCTCAAGACCGCTCTTTTTGCTGCCTCATCGGCCGCGCGGGCAATCTCGGCTTGGCTCAAGCCTTCTGCATCGGCTGCAACGCGTTCCCAGTTGATGCCGGGCGTCTTGAATGTCGAAAGACGGGTTTGCATGATTCGAGCAGCAATTTCAGGTGCAGGCAGAGCGTATTGAATCACGTCGTCGAAGCGCCGAAAAAGCGCCGGATCGAGCAGTTCAGGATGGTTGGTCGCCGCGACAATTAGCCCCTCGCTCTTGTCATTCTCTAAAAACTGCAGGAACGAGTTCAAAACGCGACGAATCTCACCGACATCGTTGCGCTCCCCCCGGCGGGCACCAATGGCGTCGAATTCGTCGAAAAAGTAAACGCCACGGGTCGTCATCATCGCGTCGAAAACAAGCCGAAGCTTGGCTGCGGTCTCCCCCATGAATCGGGTAATCAATGACTCGAAGAGCACGGTAAAGAGTGGAAGTCCAAGCTCACCGGACAGAGCGGCCGCCGTCATGGTTTTTCCGGAGCCCGGCGGCCCAATTAACAGTATTTTCCGGCGGGGCGAAAGCCCGTGTTCGCGCAGTCGATGAATTTGCCGCTGTTCCAGCACGATGCGCTTCAGCCTTTGCGCAATTTCCTCCGGCAGCACCATGCTCGAAAGTCGCGTGTCGGAGTATGACGCGGAAAGAAGCGCTCCTAAATCCCCTTTTGGCTGAGCAAGGGGAACGGGGCGTTTCGAGATTGCTGATTTGCTTCTGCGCGCTTCATCAACGAGTTCGCGCAGCTGAATGGCAAGCTTGCCATGGCCCTGACGCGCTTCCTTGGCTGCCACCTGAAGCGCCACTGAAAGAAACTGCTCGTCGTCCCCGGCAATGTGGCTGCGGAGCAGCGCGATGAGGTGCTTCGCTGCGGTCATCGGTCCTTAGGTCCTACCAAGCCTTACAGATTTTAGGCGTCAACTGCGGTGCTGAATTTCCCGCCCGGTACCCGGAGTATAGTGAGCCCAACGGCTTAATTCCAGCAATCTGGCAGGGGCGCGGGTTGTCGGGCGCTGCGGGCTTGCAACGGCACTTCAAAGGCCAAACGGCGGAGACATTGGAATTCCCCAGCTTGGGCTTTCAGGCAGTCTTTTTCGCCGTCAGACTAGACCGAAATCAAGCATGTCGTCCGGGTGCGGGCAACTTGCCCAGTCAAAAAGCGATGCCCGCAGACGACAGAATACGGGTCCAGCCGCTGCCAAGCCAGGAAACCAGGGGCCCAAGATGCGACGCGATTTTGCTCGCATGCGCGGCAAAGTCGCTGGCCTTTCTGGCGTACTTGATCGCCCTTTCGATTGCCGAACCGATCTCTTCCTTGTCCGGATCGGCCTTCGCGCCCTCCTCCTCAGCGTCCTCAAGCGCTCGGGCCATCTTCCCTGCATCCGGCGCACTCAGACCCTGCAGTAGCTCTCGCAGTGCGGATAGTTCCGCGCCGACGTCCACATCTTTTCCGGAGTCGAGTTGAACGGAAATCTCTCGCATCACGGCAGTGTTGTGGTCACCCGTAATAACCGCTGACCCGATGATCTTGTCTCCGACCTGTACGGACCGATCGTCACCTGCTGTCATTGTTCTCACTCTTCCTTCTGAAGCTTTTCAAAAACCTCGATGATTGGGCGCAGGAGCCCCTCATCTGGCTGACGACCGAGCTCATGGCACAGGCTGACATAGTGCTGCAAATGCATGTGCATCCAATGAGCCACGGCCGTTGGTGATGTTCGAAAAACCGGCTCGAGGATCTCAATCGCTTCGGTGATCGTTTCCAGCGCCCGAGGTTTTTCCTTCATAGCGATCATCAACTGCGTAAACATGCCTAGCGATACAGACAAGTCGACGGAAAATGCGTCCGGACGGGCTGCGGCCAAGCTGCGATACAGCCCTACCGCCTCCTCCGCTGCTGCTAAGGCATCCTCACGGCGGCCGACAGCGCTGAAACGATTCGCCAGGTTGTTCAGCGAACTGGCCAGATCGGGCGTGAACGCATCCGGACGGGCTGCGGCTAGTTCACGTCGGAGCCCTACCGCCTCCACCCCTGCTGCCAAGGCATCCTCACGGCGGCCGACAGCGCTGAGGAAGTTCCCCAGGTTGTTCAGCGAAATGGCCAGATCGGGGGTGAACCCGTCCGGACGGGCTGCGGCCAAGCTGCGATACAGCCCTACCGCCTCCTCCGCTGCAGCCAAGGCATCCTCAGGGCGGCCGACAGCGCTGAGGAAGTTCCCAAGGTTGTTCAGCGATTTGGCCAGATCGGGCGTGAACGCGTCCGGACGGGCTGCGGCTAGTTCATGTCGGAGCCCTACCGCCTCCTCCGCTGCGGCCAAGGCATCCTCTCGGCGACCGAGATCGCTGAGGAAGGCCGCCAGGTTGTTCAGCGAACTGGCCAGATCGGGCGTGAACGCGTCCGGACGGGCTGCGGCTAGTTCTCGTCGGAGCCCTACCGCCTCCTCCGCTGCAGCCAAGGCATCCTCTCGGCGGCCGAGACCGCTGAGGAAGGTCGCCAGATTGTTCAGCGAAT
>SLJA01000142.1 GCA_007135355.1 Wenzhouxiangella sp. | reverse complement strand
GGTTGATCAGGATCAGGGCGTAGAACAGGCTTTGCCGCGAGGCCGGGACAGTGGCCTCGACGTAGCGCCTGGACGCGACCAGGATCAGCACCGCCAGCGCGCCCAGCACCGGGATCAGCGCGGCCACGCCGTCGAACTTGAGCTCGATGCCGTAGGGCGGTGGCCAGCCGCCCAGCGGATAGCTGATCGTTGACCCTGAATAGAGTTCGCGCCATAGCACCAGGCCGGCGGCCAGGTTGAGCAGCGCGGCGGCCAGCGCCCAGATCCAGCACGCTGTGGCGCGACGGTGGAACAGGGCCGGGGCCAGGGCCCCGGCGGTGATCGGCAGCAGGACGGTCAGCGGCAGCAGATGCGCCAGACCGCTCATTGGTCCGGCTCTAGTGGTTGAAGGTCCACTTGCAGTTCATCGAGCTCGATCGATCCGCACTCGGCCTTGACCCGGATGATGAGCACCAGCGCCAGCGCGGTCACGCTTAAGGCGACCACGATGCCGGTCAGGACCAGGGCGTGGGCGATCGGGCTGGCGTACGGCGGCTCCAGACCCTGGCCGAGCAGCGGCGGCGAGCCGCCGGTGACCATGCCCGAGGTGACGATCAGGCCGAACACCGCCGTTTCCATGATGTTTAAGCCAATGATCTTCTTGACCAGGTTCTGCTTGGTCAGCACCACATACAGGCCGATGGCGAACAGGATCACCACGGCGATGTAGTCGAGATGGGCGAGTCCGTTAGCGATGGCGGTCAGCCTCCAGACTCAGGTAAAAGCCAACCAGGGCAAAGGCGGCGCCGATGCCGATGGCCAGTTCCAGCCCGACGATGATCAGCTCGCGCAGCCAGTATTGCTCCGGCAGGGCGAACAGCCAGCCGGCCAGGGCCAGACCGGCCACGGCGACCAGGGCAAAGGCCAGCAGCGCGACGGAGCGAGTCCAAAACAGGGCTGGAGTGGGCAGCATGCGGCGCAGCCGTCGCGGCCCCAGCACCAGACCGAGCAGAATCATCAACGCGCCAAGCACCACGCCGCCCTGGAAGCCGCCGCCGGGCAGGACATGGCCCTCGAGGATCATGAATAGCGCAAACAGGGCGATGAAGGGCGCGAGCAGGCGGATAACCAGATCGACCACCGGACTGACCGGCAATTCGTCGGCTCCGCGCTGCGGCCCGCGCGAATGCCCGGCCAGGCCCACGGCCAGCACCGCAAGTAGCGCGGCGAAGATGACCACAACTTCACCATAGGTGTCGAGCGCGCGGTAATTCAGCAGCACGGCGGTGACTAGATTGGGTGCGCCCGCCGCCTCTTTCCCGCCGTCGATATAGTGGGCGGCCACGTGACGATGGACCGCGCCGTCGGGCGAGCCCGGCGGCGGCAGCTGGCTGACCCCGGCCATCATCAGGCCGGCCAGCACGATCACCACCACCAGCGCCAGCGCGTTTCTCATTTCTCGCGCCGTCCGGTGCGGGCCAGGGTATAGAAAAACAGCACGGCGGTAATGCCGGCACCGACCGCGGCCTCGGTCATGGCCACGTCCGGCGCGCCGCGATGGACCCACAGCAGGCATAGTGCGAAGCTGTAGACCGAAAACAGGATCACGGCGGCGGCCAGGTCCTTCATACGCGCGATGGCCAGGGCGCAGGTAATCAGCAGGACCAGAATCAGCAGGTCGAACACATCATTCGGGCTCATGGGATTTCTCCTTTTCGCCCGACTCGCGGGTCCATGGGCGATGGCCGGCATGCCAACCGGCCCGGGCCAGGGCGTGGCCGGCGGTGGGGCTGGAGATCGCGATCAGGGCAATCAGGGCGACGATGCGAACGGTTTGGCCATCGGCCCCGGCGACCAAGGCGACGCCGAGCAGGATCAGCACGCCCCCGACCGCGTCGCACTTGGTGGTGGCATGCAAGCGACAGAAAAAATCCGGCAGGCGTAGCAACCCGACGGTGCCGGCCAAAAAGAACAGGCATCCGGAGGCGATCAGCAACGCGGCCGCAACAGACAGCAAGAACTCGCTCATGACTTCGCCTCGAGGTCGCGCAGACGGCCGGTTTCGATCAGGCGGCCGACCACCAGACTGATGGTCAGGCTCAGCAGTCCGTAGACCAGAGCCACGTCCAGCCAGATCACCTGGTCTCGAACCACGCCCAACAGCACCAGGATGACCACGGTCTTGGTGCCGATCACGTTGGCGGCAACGATGCGGTCGGGCAGGGTCGGCCCCACAACGGCACGGACCAGGCAGGCAAAAGCATTGACCAGCAAAAACAGCAGCGCGCCCCACAGCAGCGCACTCATGCTTGCCGTTCCAGCAGCCGCGCCAGGCGCTGCTCCAGCACGCCCTCAAGAATCGGCTCGGCGAAGCGCGGTTCAAGGCAGTGGATGGTCAGCAGGTCACCGTCGAGGTCGACACAGTGAGTGCCGGGCGTCAGCGTGATGCTGTTGGCCAGGGCGACGCGGGCTAGGCGCCTGCGCAGCGCGGTGCGGTGTTCAATCACGATCGGGTCCACGCCGATGCGGCGCTGCATGACTGCCCGTAGTACCTGCCAGGCAGCGGGAAGGATCAGGGCGCTCAGGCCGAACCCATAAAGCGTTAGTCCGACCAGTTCTCCGGCGCTCAGGGCCGGCTCCTCGTGGCGCGCCAGCACGCGGACGGAAGTGAGCCCGATCGTGCCAGCCAGGAACAGCCCCAAAAGCGCAGACCATCCCCCTAGGCCGGCGGTCAGCACCAGCCAGAAAACGAACAGCCCCGCGATCAGGGAGATCGGCCGCATTGCGCCCTCCTCGCGCTCCGGCGCGCCGAAAGCGCGCCTTGACTCCTCTCTACCGAGTATACGCCCTTGGACCGTTGTAGACCGATGAGCCGGTTCTGTTTGATTCCGCGCGTTGAAAGATAGGGAATTCCTGGATCTTGTTGACATGCTGTACTCGAACGACCGCAATGGCCAAGCCTGGCTGATCGTCTTTTTAATTGCCCTGCTGGGCTTTGCCGTCGGCAGTAGCCCCTTGGCTCAGACCCAGCCCGGCGGCGGCTCTCCGATCCCCGGCGATCAGGTCTTCCACGATCGCTTCGAAGGCCCGCCCAACGAGCCGCCGGTGATCGAGCCGATTCCGGATCAGACGATTGCCGCGCTGTCGAGCTTCAGCTACCAGGTCATCGCCACCGATGCGGCGCCGCCGTGGGATGTGCTGAGCTACGCGCTGGACG
>SLJA01000172.1 GCA_007135355.1 Wenzhouxiangella sp. | reverse complement strand
GCATCATTGGCCCAGACCCTGCGCTGCGCCATCCACATCGAGCTGTCCGGCGAGAACACCCACCACATGGTCGAAGCCTGCTTCAAAGGCGTCGGCCGCGCCCTGCGCCCGGCCCTGTCCCGAGGCGTCACCGCCGGCGTGCCGTCGACCAAGGGGCTGTTGTGATGATGGTTTCCGGGTTGATCGAGGTTGGGGTTCCTCACGCAGAGACGCAGAGCCGCGGAGGGCGCAGAGGAAAGAGTGGAAGAGAAGGGAAGAAACCATTGGATCAACCGACTGGGACCTCCTGCTCCCCTTGCACGGGCCTTAGGCAATTTATTACTCGCTTTTCTCTGCATTCCTCTGCGCCTCCGCGTCTCTGCGCGAGGAACCCCCAACCGGACCAAAGCCCATGACCATCGCCGTGATCAATTCGGGTGGGGCGAATCTGGGGTCGGTGGTGCATGCGCTGAACCGGCTGGGCGCGGAGAGCGTGCTGACCCGGGATGCGGTGCAAATCCGCGCGGCCGAGCGGGTGATTCTGCCCGGCGTGGGTGCAGCGGCGTGGGCCATGAACGCGCTGCGCGAAGCCGGGCTGGTTGAGGTCATCCGCAGCCTGAACCAGCCCGTGCTCGGCATCTGCCTCGGGCTGCAGCTGTTGTTCGAGCGCTCGGAAGAGGGCGACGCGGAGTGCTTGGGCTTGATTCCCGGCACGGTGCAAAAGCTCGCGGTTCAGCCCGGTCAGCGCCTGCCGCACATGGGCTGGAACCAGCTGAACTGGACCGTGCCGGACGACCCGCTGGCGCGTGGACTGACAGGCGATGAGTGGTTCTACTTCGTACACAGCTACGCCGCCCCCACCGACGCGGCGGTCGCCACCAGCGAGCACGGCGACCGCTTTGCCGCCATCGTCCGGCGCGGCAATTTTGCCGCCTGCCAGTTCCATCCGGAAAAATCGGCCGCTGCCGGAGGGCGAATACTCGGCAATTTCCTGGAGCGCGAAATCGCATGATGCACATTGTTTACTCGCCGCTGACCGACCGACCGGAGTGGCCATGCAGCTGATTCCCGCCATTGACCTGCGGCAGGGGCGCGTGGTGCGCCTGCAGCAGGGCGACTATGATCGCGAGACCCGCTATGACGATGACCCGGTGGCCCTGGCCCAGCGCTATCAGGCAGCCGGCGCCGAGCTCATCCATATCGTCGACCTGGACAGCGCCCGCGACGGTGGCGAAGCCAACCTGGGCGTGATCGGCAACATCTGTCGGGGCGTGGACATAGCCGTACAAACCGGCGGCGGTGTGCGCAGCCTGGACGATCTGCGGGCGCGGCTGGATGCCGGCGCGCAGCGTGTGGTGATCGGCAGCTTGTGCGTGCGCGAACCCGACACCGTGGCCGGCTGGCTGGACCAGATCGGCCCGGACGCCATCGTCGCCGGGCTGGATGTGCTGGCCGACGGTCGCGGCGGCTGGACGCCGAAAGCCGCCGGCTGGACCGAATCCGGCGCGCTGGAATTGTTCGCCCTGCTGGCACGCCTCAGTGATGCCGGCCTGAAACATCTGCTGTGCACCGACATCGAGCGCGACGGCATGTTCGCCGGACCCAGCATTGAGCTGTATCGGACGCTGGTTGAGCGCCATCCGGGTATTCGCACCCAGGCCTCCGGCGGCATCGGTAGTGAAGCCGACCTGGAACAAGCGGCACAGAGCGGCGTGGATGGCTGCATCGTCGGCCGGGCACTGCTGGAAGGTCGAGTCCACCTGGAGGCGATTCAGCGATGGTCGCGGTAAGAATCATCCCTTGCCTGGATGTGCGCGACGGCCGCGTGGTCAAAGGCGTGCGCTTCCGCAATCATCGCGAAATGGGCGACATCGTCGAGCTGGCCGCGCGCTATCGCGACGAGGGCGCCGATGAACTGGTGTTTTACGACATCACCGCCTCGCCGCAGCGCCGCAGCGTGGAGGTGACCTGGGTCGAGAAAGTCGCCGAGGCCATCGACATCCCGTTCTGCGTGGCCGGCGGCATCCGCGACGTCGACACCGCGCGCGCCGTGCTGCATGCCGGCGCCGACAAGGTTTCGGTCAACTCACCGGCTCTCGAGCGGCCGGAACTGATTTCCGAACTGGCCGACGCCTTCGGCTCGCAATGCGTGGTGGTCGGCATCGATTCGATCCGCGATGGCAGCGCTTTAAGGGTGCGTCAGTACACCGGCGATCCCGACAACATGGTCGACCCCAGGCGCGATACAGAGCACTGGGTCGAAGAAGTCCAGCGACTGGGAGCCGGCGAGATCGTGCTCAACTGCATGGACGCCGACGGCGTCAGAACCGGCTATGACCTCGAGCAGCTGGGCCACATCCGGCGTTTAAGCCGCGTGCCGCTGATTGCCTCGGGCGGGGCCGGCCGCGAGCAGCACTTCCTGGATGTGTTCGAGCAGGCGGATGTGGACGGCGCGCTGGCGGCCACGGTGTTTCATTCCGGGCAGATTGCCATTCCGGCGTTGAAGCGCTGGCTCGGCGAGCGCGGCGTGGTGACTCGACAAGAAAAAAAGAAACAATAAACCGCGGATGAACGCGGATAAACGCAGATAAAAAACAGATAAGAGTAGATGTGCGCATGTTGAACGCCGAAGAAGTGAAAAGCCTGGATTGGGACAAGGGTGATGGGTTGCTGCCGGCGGTGATTCAGGATGCGCGCGATGGGCGCGTGCTGATGCTCGGCTACATGAACGCCGAATCGCTGGAGAAAACGCTGTCCAGCCGCCGGGTGACTTTTTTCTCGCGCAGCAAGCAGCGGCTGTGGACCAAGGGAGAGACTTCGGGCAATGTGCTGGAACTGGTCGACCTGGCCGCCGACTGCGACCGCGATACCTTGCTGGTGCAGGCCATTCCGCAAGGCCCGACTTGCCACTTGGGCACAGCCACCTGCTTTGGCGAGACCGTTTGGCCACCGGTCGGCTTGCTGGCGCGCTTGCAAAGGCTGATCGAATCACGTCGCCACGGCGATCCGTCGAAAAGCTACACCACCAGACTCCTGCAGGGCGAGCTGTCACGCTGCGCGCAAAAAGTCGGCGAGGAAGGGGTAGAGACGGCCCTGGCCGCGGTCACCGGCGACAACCTGGAAGCAGAAGCGGCAGATTTGCTGTACCACCTATTGGTGTTGCTGACTGCGGCCGACAGTGATCTTGATCGCGTGCTGGCAGAACTAGCGCAGCGCCGCGG
>SLJA01000002.1 GCA_007135355.1 Wenzhouxiangella sp. | reverse complement strand
TCCTGCTCCGGCTTGGACTCCTGCTCCGGCTTGGACTCTTGCTCCGGCTTGGACTCTTGCTCCGGCTTGGACTCCTGCTCCGGCTTGGACTCCTGCTCTGGCTCGGACTCCTGCTCCGACTTGGAGCCCTGCTCTGGCTCTGGCGCCTGCTCCGCCTCGGGCTCTTGCTCGGGCGCGGCATTGACGTTCTCCTCGACGTCGACCGGTCGCGGTGCGCCAATTCGCTTGAGCCGGACTTCCTCGTCGGTGACTTGCGGCATGCGCTCGCGCACCACCTCAGGCTCGACCAGCTTCTCCGCTCCCTCACTGAGATGATCAAACACGGCCTTGTAACTATCGGTCAACTGATTGATCAGCTCTGCGGTCTGCACGAAATGCACGTTGACTTCCTCGCGGAAACGCTCATTTTCCTTCTTGAGCTTTTCCACTTCTTCCGGACTGCCGGCTTTCCGGTCCATCCACAGCCAAAGCACTGTTGCGCCGACCATCAGTCCAATCACAACGCCTGCGATCCCCTCCAACATAAGCTTCTAACCTTGGTTTCGATTAACAATCGTCAATGATACCAAGCCAGCTGGTGCAGCCCGTTAAAGAGTCGCTAATCTTCCTTGACGCGCTCGGGTCGCCAGCGCAATTCGTAAAGATCCAGGCGCCGGTCCTGCAAATTGCGCACCGAGCCGTGCGAACGAATTTCACGCAGATTGTCCAGATCCAGGTCGGCAATCAACATGGTTTCGGTGTTGGGCGTCGCCTCGTGGGCAATCGCATCATGAGGAAAGGCAAAATCCGATGGGGTGAAGACGGCCGCCTGGGAGTACTGCATATCCATGTTCTCGACCCGCGGCAAGTTGCCGACCGAGCCGGTAATGACGACGTAACATTCGTTTTCGATAGCCCGGGCCTGGGCGCAGCGGCGCACGCGCAAATAGGCATTCTTGGTATCGGTCCAGTACGGCACAAACAGGATATTCATGCCCTCCTCGGCCAGTAGACGCGGCAATTCCGGGAATTCAACGTCGTAACAGATCAGGATCCCGATCTTGCCAAAATCGGTATCAAAAACGGCCACTCGGTTGCCGCCGGTCAGGCCCCAGTAGCTCTTCTCATCGGGGGTGACATGAATCTTGTACTGGCGATCCCAGGTGCCGTCCCGGCGCAGCAGGTAGCACACGTTGCGGAGTTCCTCGCCGTCATACTCGGGCATGGAACCGGCCACGATATTGATGTTGTACGACACTGCGTAGCGCAGCAGCTGATCGCGCACCTGCTCGGTGTAGCCGGCCAGCTGGCGCACCGCTTCGGCCGGCCCCTGATCATTCCACGGCGCCATCATCGGACCGTTGAAAAACTCGGGAAACAGGACCACGTCGGCCTGGTAGCCGGACACCGCATCGATGAAATACTCGACCTGGGAGTACAAGTCCTCGAGGGTGCGGGTTGGTCGCATCTGCCATTGCACCGCGCCGATGCGCACGTCCGACGGACGACCACCAACCGCGCCAGGCCGTTCTTCTTCGTAGTAAACATTGACCCATTCCAGCAGCACGGCGTAACCGGCCGAGGCTTTATCGTCGGGCAGGTAACCGCGCACGATCTTGCGCACCTGGAAATCATTGGCCAGCTGAAAAGTGAGAATCGGGTCACTGAGTTCGCGTGAACGAACCTTGGCCACGTATTGTTGTGGAGAGAGCTCGTCCTGATGCTTGTGGTAACCGGGGATACGCCCACCCACGACAATCTTGCGCAGGTTGAGGTTTTCGCACAACTCCTTGCGTGCATCATACAGGCGCCGACCCAGGCGTAGATCGCGATAGTCGGGATCAACGAAGACATCGACACCGTACAACACATCACCCTTGGGATCGTGCGTGGTGAGATATCCGTTTCCGACGATGTCCCAATATTTGTGCTCGTGACCCCAACGGCTGTATTTGACCCGCATGGAAATGGCCGCGGCCACTACCTGCCCCTTGTCCTCAATGCACAACTGACCTTCCGGAAAGCGCTTGATCTGGGACTTGAACTGGGCCCGGGTCCACGACCCATCCAATCCACCCGGATAAACTTTGTCCATGATACGGGCCACATCTTCATAGTCAGACATTTGTGTCTGGCGAAGAATCAGGCGGTGCTGTTCAGAGGAAAAATCAGCGCGGTCACTCATTTAGAATCTGCTTCGTTCAGGTTTGCACGGTGGAGCAGCATAGCGCAGTCGCCGCAAAAAACCGCCATTTTGATTGGAAATCGGCGATCGCCGCCCGGGTGCTCAAGCCCCGTATAATCCCGCCATGTCTTTAGCCGCTCCAGGTCCGGAAACCCGGATTTACGCCCCGGCCGAACTCAACCAGGAAGCCCGCGTGCACCTGGAGGCCGGCTTTCCTCGGCTGTGGCTACGCGGCGAAATATCCAATCTCGCCCGCCCGCCTTCCGGCCATATCTACTTCACCCTCAAAGACCAGCGCGCGCAGATCCGTTGCGCTCTGTTCCGGGGCAATGCCGCTGGCATCGGCTTCCAGCCTGCCAACGGCGACGAAGTGCTGGTACGCGGACGCCTGAGCCTGTATGAGCCGCGCGGTGACTATCAATTGATCGCCGACGGTCTGCTGTCAGCCGGCGCCGGCGAACTGCAGGCGGCCTTCGATGCCTTGAAAAAGAAACTCGAAGCGGCGGGCCTGTTTGACCCAAATCGCAAGAAGCCATTGCCATCGTGGCCACAAAGGCTGGCCATCGTAACCAGCCCGGGCGGGGCCGCGGTGCGCGACATACTGAATGTCATCGAGCAGCGCTGGCCGCTGGCCGAGGTGCGCATTTATCCGTCGCTGGTCCAGGGAGCCCAGGCACCCGATGAGCTCAAACGCGCCTTGCGGGCCGCGGACAGCGACGGTTTCGCCGACGTCATCTTGTTGGCGCGTGGCGGCGGTTCTCTGGAGGACCTTTGGGCCTTCAACGACGAAACGCTAGCCCACGTCATCGCCGCGCTTGAAACACCCGTGGTCAGCGGCGTCGGGCACGAAACAGATTTCACCATCGCCGATTTTGTCGCCGACCTGCGCGCGCCGACCCCCAGCGCGGCCGCTGCGGCTGCAACACCTGACGGCCCTGCCCTGGTGCGCCAGCTCAAAGCCTTGCGCACGCGCCTGTGCGGCGCTGCACTGCGTCACCTGGATCGACAAGCCCAGGGCCTGGATCATTGGACCCGTCGCCTGCTCGCCCATCGTCCAGAGCGCCGCCTGAAGGAACTTCAGGTTCGGCACACAAGCCTCCAGCGCAGACTGGGGCGCGGCATGCTCCAGATTCTGGCGCGCTGCGATCAGCGCCTGGACTCCACCCGCGCTCGCCTGGATCAGGCCAGCCCCGCCGGTCAAATCGAGCGTCTGGCCGAGCGCTACCGCGCCCAGCGGCAAAGGCTGCGCTTGGCTGTCGAACACCAGCTGGAACGGGCCCAAGCACGTCTGACCAGCCAGGCCCGCGCGCTTGACAGCGTCAGCCCGCTACGGGTGCTGGAACGCGGGTACGCCGTGGTGCGCGATACGGATGGGAATGCGCTGACGCGGATCACACAGTTCAAACCGGGAAAGAACGTGAATTTGTTGTTTCGGCATTTCGAGGTCAAGGCTCAGATCGTAGCCAAGCCCGTATCAAGCTGAACCATTTCTCAACCGAGCGACAGCGGCCATAGGCGCTTATGGTTCCCACCCGCTCTGCAGCCGGCGTGCGGCGCAGCCATCATCGGCGCGCCTGTCTGATCAAGCGGCCGTTTACAACAAACCGATCTGGCGCAGGCGTTCCATCAGGTAGTCATGCGAGGTGATCGGTTCGGGGTAGCGATTCGGTCGCTGGTCCGAGATGCACTGGGGCAAAGTCTCGATCACGAAATCCGGATTGGGATGGAGGAAGAAGGGAATCGAGTAGCGCGGCTGACGCGCGGCCTCACCCGGCGGATTGACGACTCGATGCGTGGTCGAGGCGTAGACATGATTGGTCAGGCGCTGCAGCATATCGCCGACATTGACGACGATGGTACCGGGCAGGGTCGACACCGGTACCCAGCGCTGGTCGCGGGTGAGGATTTCCAGCCCCTGCTCTTTCGAGCCAATCAGCAGCGTGATCAGGTTGATGTCTTCATGACGCGCGGCCCGCACCGCGCCTTCCGGCGCATGGGCAATCGGCGGGTAATGAATCGGCCGGAGGATGGAATTGCCATGGTTGACCTTATCGGCAAACCAGTCCCGCTCCAGCCCCAGATCCAGCGCGATGGCCGACAACAGCCGCGCACCCAGCTGATCCAGAGCCCGATAAAGGGCCAGCGCCGCGGCGCGAAACTCCGGCACCTGCGAAGGCCACAGGTTGGGCAGCAGGATTTCCGGGAAAGGATTTTCACCCTCGATCTCGCGGCCGACGTGCCAGAATTCCTTCAAATCGGGCACATTGTGGTCCTTAGCTTGTTCCACGCCGAACCCGGTATAGCCGCGCGCGCCGCCCTGGCCGGGCAACCGGTAGCCTTGCTTGACCGCTTCCGGCAATGCGAAAAACTGTTTGAAGACGGCATAGCCGGAATCAATGATGTCATCGGCGATGCCATGATCGCGAATACCGACGAAGCCGAACTCGCGCCAGGCCCGGCCGATGCGATCGGTAAACTGACCGCGCTGTCGGTCGAAATCAGTCAACGACAGTACGGGAATAGCAGCGGCTTCACTCATGACGTTATCGCTCCGGCCACGACCTCGGCCAATTCATCGGCAATAGCCTGTACTTCGATCGCGTCACGCCCCTCTACGGTGACACGCACCACCGGTTCGGTACCGGAAGGCCGCAGGATGACCCGACCCTTGCCGGCTAGACGGGCTTCGGCGTCTTCCACGGCGCGGGCCACGCTCGGGTCTCCCTGCAGCACCTCACGCGCATTGCCGGTAACCGGCACGTTGACCATGACCTGCGGGTACTTGTGCAAGCCCGACACCAGGGCCGCTAGAGACTGGCGACCGGCGGCTACTACCTCGACCACCTGCAGGGCGCTGACGATACCGCAACCAGTCGAAGCACGGTCCAGACACAGGATATGCCCGGACGTCTCCCCACCCAGCACCCAGCCGTTGCGAACCAGCAATTCGTGGACGTGGCGGTCGCCAACCTGGCTGCGCTGAAACGGAATCCGCAGCTGCTGAAAGATTTCTTCCAGTCCGAAATTACTCATCACCGTGCCGACCACGCCGCCAACCAGGCGGCCGGCGCTGCGACGCGCATTGGCGAGCAGGTAAAGAATCTGGTCACCATCAATCACCTGGCCGCGATGATCGACCAGCAGCACCCGGTCGCCGTCACCATCGAAAGCAATGCCCAAATCGGCCCGCTCGGCCTGCACCGCTTCAGTCAGGCTCTGCGGATGCGTCGAGCCGCAGCGCTTGTTGATATTGAGCCCGTCGGGGCGATCATGGATCGCAACCACCTCGGCACCGAGTTCACGGAAAACGGCCGGGGCGATCCGGTAGGTGGCACCGTTGGCGCAGTCGAGCACGATCTTCAGACCATCGAAGCGCGTACCCCAGGTCACCGTGCCCTTGCAATATTCGATATAACGACCGACCGCGTCGTCGATGCGCGCCGCCTTGCCCAGCTGGTGGGGGCGAACCTGCTGTAGCGGCAGGTCCAGCGCCGACTCGATGGCCGCCTGCACCTCATCATCCAGCTTCAGGCCCTCGCCGGAAAAAAACTTGATGCCGTTGTCTTCGTAAGGATTGTGCGAAGCCGAGATGACAATTCCGGCGGCGCCACCTAGGCTGCGCGTCATGTGGGCAATTGCCGGCGTTGGCATGGGGCCCAGCAGCAAGACGTCGACACCGGCGGCGGAAAAACCGGCCTCCAGCGCCGATTCGAACAGGTAACCCGAAATCCGGGTGTCTTTGCCAATGACAACGGCGCAACGCTCATCGCTGCGTTGGGTCAGGACCCGACCGGCCGCCCAGCCCAGCTTGAGAATGAACTCGACGGTAATCGGCGACTCGCCGACGCGCCCACGGATGCCATCGGTACCAAAGTGTTTCATCCCGCTTTTCCTTGCATTTCGGTTTGTTTGAGCGCCTGCAGCACCTTCAGGGCATCCACGGTCTCGACCACATCATGCACCCGGATAATGGCAGCCCCCCGCTCTGCCGCCAGCACTGCAGCGGCAACGGACGCGGCAAGCCGCTGGTCCGGCCGCTCCCGGCCGGTGATGGCACCGAGCATGGATTTGCGCGACAGGCCGGCCAAAAGCGGCAGCCCAAGGGCGGCAAAACGCTCAAGGCCGGCCAGCAGCTGCAGATTATGCGCCAGTGTCTTGCCAAAGCCGAAGCCCGGATCCAGCACCAGCGCTTGGGAAGGAATCCCCGCGGCCCGACAATCACGGATTCTCGCTTGGAAAAAAGCTTTGATCTCCGCCACCACATCTTCGTAGGCCGGCGCCTGCTGCATCGTCCGCGGTTCACCCTGCATATGCATCAGGCATACCGGCACTTCCAGATCCGCGGCTGTGGCAACGGCGCCGGGAGCACGCAGCGCGTTGACATCATTGATCATATCGGCGCCGGCGCCGACCGCTGAGCGCATGACCGCCGGTTTGCTGGTATCAACGGAGATCGGGATCGCCGACGCCGCGCGTATGCCCGCAATCACCGGCACGACTCGCTCCAGTTCGGCGGCCTCTGTTACCGGCTCCGCGCCGGGGCGAGTCGATTCGCCACCAATATCGAGAATATCGGCACCCTGCTCGACCAGATCCAGCGCATGAGCAATTGCGTGCTCCCGACTGGCAAAAAGACCGCCGTCGGAGAAAGAGTCCGGCGTGACGTTGACCACGCCCATAACCAGCGGCCGGGCTTTGTGCCGCGCGTGTTCGATGCGTTCCAACAGGTCGAATTTCATCGGCAGTCAGGATTCCCTTGACGATCGCTCGCGCAGTACGGCAAAGCACACCATTTTATCGCGACCAGGGCATTTGATCGCGGATCTCCTGACAAGCTCTCCTGATCAGACGCAGAAACGCCGGCCAGCGGCCGGCGTTTCCACCCGTCTCATTCGCGCTATGGTCAGCCTGGTGCCGGTTGACCGCTGGGCTCTTCGCCCGATCCACCACCGCCCAGGGGGCTTGGCGGCGGCGGGCTGTCATTCCAACCCTCCGGCGGATCGGGCTCACGCCCTTCCATGATCTGGTCGATCTGCTTGACATCAATGGTCTCGTAGCGCATCAGGGCCTGGGCCATGATTTCCAGCTTCTCTCGATTGTCTTCGAGAATCTGCTTGGCGGTGTCGTAGGCATGATCAATGATGCGACGCACTTCCTTGTCGAGCTGGCGATGCGTTTCGTCCGAAATGTGCTTGTGCTGCGTCACGGATCGCCCGAGAAACACTTCGTCTTCATTCTCGCCGTAAGCCAGCGGGCCCATGGTGTCGGACAGCCCCCACTTGGTGACCATGTTCCGGGCCAGCTGGGAGGCACGTTCGATATCGTTGGATGCCCCCGTAGTGACGTTATCCATGCCGTAGATCAGCTCCTCGGCCACGCGTCCGCCAAACAGACTGGCCAGCTGCGAATTGAGCTGCTTGCGCGTCATCGAGTATTTGTCTTCCTCGGGCAGGAACATGGTCACGCCCAGCGCGCGACCACGTGGGATGATGGTGACCTTGTAGACCGGGTCGTGTTCGGGCACGATGCGGCCGACAATGGCGTGGCCGGCCTCGTGGTAGGCGGTCAGCAGCTTGTCTTCCTCGGACATGACCATGGATTTGCGCTCGGCGCCCATCATGATCTTGTCCTTGGCCATGTCGAAATGCGTCTGCTGCACCGTCTTGCTGTCCTGGCGCGCAGCGAACAGCGCGGCCTCGTTGACCAGATTGGCCAGATCTGCGCCCGAGAAGCCCGGCGTTCCGCGCGCAATCACGCGGGCATCGACGTTGTCGCCCAGCGGCACCTTACGCATGTGCACTTTCAGAATCTGCTCGCGACCCTTCAGGTCGGGCAGCGGCACCACGACCTGGCGATCAAAACGACCGGGCCGCAGCAGCGCCTGGTCCAGCACATCCGGACGGTTGGTAGCAGCGATCAGAATGATGCCCTCGTTGCCTTCGAAACCGTCCATCTCGACCAACAGCTGGTTCAGCGTCTGCTCGCGCTCGTCGTGGCCGCCGCCCAGACCGGCGCCGCGCTGGCGACCGACGGCGTCAATTTCGTCGATAAAGATGATGCACGGAGCATGCTTCTTGGCCGTCTCGAACATGTCACGAACCCGCGACGCGCCGACCCCGACGAACATCTCGACGAAATCGGAACCAGAGATCGAGAAAAACGGCACGCGGGCCTCACCGGCAATGGCGCGCGCCAACAAGGTCTTGCCGGTGCCGGGCGGGCCCACCATCAGAATCCCCTTGGGGATATGGCCACCAAGGCGCTGAAACTTGGCCGGCGAGCGTAAGAAGTCGACCAGTTCGGTCACTTCGTCTTTAGCTTCTTCGCAGCCGGCCACATCCTGAAAGGTCACCTTGACCTGGTCCTCGCCCTGCAGCTTGGCGCGCGACTTGCCAAAACTCATGGCGCCGCCGCGGCCGCCCATGCCGCCCTGCATCTGGCGCATGAAGTACACCCACAACCCGACCAGCACCAGAACCGGCAGCAGGCTGATCAGAATGTCGACCACCAGCGAACGGCTCTGAGGCTCGGCGCCGGTGAATTCCACGCGATTCTCGATCAGGTCCTGAATCAATCCTGGGTCTTGTGGAGCGGTCAAGCTGAAGCGCTGACCATCCCGGGCCTGACCCGTAATAGTGCGGCTGCCATTGGTCTCCTGGATAACCACGCTATCGACATTACCGCGACGCACCTCTTCCAAAAAGGTCGAATAGCTCATTTCCCGCGTCTGCTGCTCCTGCGGCTGCGAGTAGTAATTGAATACGCTCATCAGCACCATGGCGATGACGATCCACATCAGCAGGTTTTTGGCAAAATCGCTCAACAGCTTTCTCCGTTAGCTTTGGTTAGGCCCAAACTTGCATTGTACGCGAGGGCGAGCACGCTCTTTTTTCAGGCCGGCTGCGAGCCGACCAGATACACTTCCCGGCTTTCGGAACGCGAAGCCGCCGGCTTGCGCACCTTGACACGCGTGAATGATTGCCTGAAGCGGGTGAGCAGGCCGTCAAACCCTTCACCCTGAAACACTTTGACCACGCAAACGCCCTTCGGTGCCAGCCATTCGCGGGCAAATTCCAGCGCCAATTCGGCCAGATGGATGCTGCGCGCCTGATCAGCCGGCCCGATGCCGGACAGATTCGGCGCCATGTCCGACAGCACCAGGTCGACCCGGCGCCCGGCCAGAGTCTGCTCAAGATCAGCCAGCACCGCATCCTCGCGAAAATCCCCCTGTAAGAACACCACCCCGGGCAGGGGTTCCATGGGCAGGAGGTCCAACGCCACAACCCGAGCCTCCGGTCCTAGCTGCTGACGGGCGACCTGCGACCAACTACCTGGCGCGGCACCCAGATCGACCACGACACCAACGTTCTTGAACAGGCTGTCCTTATCGGCCAGTTCCAGCAGCTTGTACGCCGCGCGGGCGCGATACCCTTCATCCCGTGCCCGGCGCACGAAGGGATCGTTCTGCTGCCGCGTTTTCCAGGCCCGGGACGACATGGGGCGGACTCCTCTGAGCGCTGAAGCCTTCAGTTACACTGATCGGCATCTTATCACCCACTCAAGACATGCCCCTGACCAACACCCAACGCCGCTATTTGCGCGGATTGACCCATAACCTGAAACCCGTCGTCACCGTGGCCGACAAGGGTTTGAGCGAGAACGTGCGCACGGAAATCGAACAGGCCCTGGAACACCATGAGCTGATCAAGGTCAAAGTGCGCGCCGAACGAGACCAGCGGACAGAGTGGATCAGCCAGATTACGCAGGACTTCCGCGCCGAACTCGTTCATCAGATTGGACAAGTGGCCTGTTACTATCGACGCCACCCGAAGAAGCCCAAAATCGCGCTGCCCGCCTGACCTGGCAGCCGAGCAATGACCTGGAATTTCGAAGATGCAATTGACCGAGCACCGGCCCGGCCAGTATCACTTTATCCGACGGGTTGGCGAACACGAACTGACCATTGACGAGTCCATCCACCGCAGCAGCCTGATCCTGGGTGCGCGACTGCTGGTCGACGACTGGCCGGTGCACAGGCTTGAGGATCTCGACGAGTCCACGGTCGCGCCCCTGCTGAACCATGGACCCGAACTGGTCATCCTCGGCCATGGCGTCCGTCCCGGCTTTCCCGACCCCGGCGTTCAGCGCTTGTTCCTCGAGCGCGGAATTGGCCTTGAGACGATGACCCTGGCCGCCGCCTGCCGCACTTTCAATATCCTGATGAGCGAAAACCGGCGCGCCATTGCCGGTCTGATCCTGCCGCGCGCCGAATCCTGATCCGCCGCTGACCCGGCGCCACACAACAGCGAGACTTGACAAGCAATGAAAAACACCCAGAGATGGTTCCCAGCCCCGCTTTCGGCCTGCGTTCTGGCCCTCGCCCTGTCTGGCGGGCTCACCGCCGCGGCGGTCGCCGAGCAGGGCCCTGAACGCATCCAGCAGGGCAACCTGGTGATGGAAAACATCCCCGAAATCCCGCCGGGGATCCGCGAACGCCTGCGCCAGTTCCAGAATGTACGCTCGGCGTCGTTCTCAGACTTCGCGCCCGACGGCGGCATCTACATCCTCACGCGTTTCGGCGAGACCAACCAGATCCACCACGTCGCCCAGCCCATGGGCAAGCGGCGCCAGATCACCTTTTACGACGAGCGCACCAGCGGGGCCAGCGTACGGCCCGACGACTCGGGACAGTTCATGTTCACCCGCGATGTCGGAGGGGATGAGTTC
The DNA here is from genome assembly GCA_007135355.1 of Wenzhouxiangella sp. Lineage (GTDB taxonomy): Bacteria > Pseudomonadota > Gammaproteobacteria > Xanthomonadales > Wenzhouxiangellaceae > Wenzhouxiangella. Next base: position 23,437 of record SLJA01000002.1, on the reverse strand, counting down.
TTCCAGGTCTTTTTGTTCGACCCGGCAACCGCGCGCAGCATCCAGTTCACTGAAAGCGGCACGCGCAACCTGAGCGCGCGCTGGTCGCCGGACGGCGCGAAAGTCGCCTGGGCTTCGACCACCTGGGAAGAGCCGAACCACAAGATCTGGGTCGCCGACCCCACCGACCCCGCCTCGCGCCGCCTGCTCGTTCAGGCCGAGGGCACGACGGTACCGGCCGACTGGTCGCCCGACGGCACGCGCCTGCTGCTGTCGCGCTACATTTCCATCAATGAGTCGCGCCTGTTTCTGCTCGACCTCGACAGCGGCGACATGGAGCAGATCAATCCGGACCAGCAGGTCGCCTACGGTGCCGTGCGCTTCTCGGCAGACGGCAGCCGGCTGTTCGTGGTGACCGACGCCGACGCCGAGTTCCGTCGCATCAAGACCATCGACCTGGACAGCGGCGCAATGACACTGGTGTCCGAACACCCCTGGGACGTGCAAGCCATGGATCTGTCGCCAGACGGCAGCCTGCTGGCCTACACCATCAACGCCGGCGGCATCGCCGAACTGCATTTCCTGAACCTGGAGACCGGCGAGCGGCCGGAAGCGCCGCAGCTGCCGGCCGGACTGATCGGGGGCTTGAGCTTCAGCCCGGACGGCGAGCGCCTGGCCTTCAGCCACAGTTACGCCGGCTCCCCGGGAGACGCCTGGGTGCTGGAAATGGACAGCGGCGAACTGGTGCGCTGGACCGAGTCCGAGGTCGGCGGACTGGACACATCGCGCTTCCAGCCGCCGGAACTGATCAGCTTTACGAGTTTCGACGGGCTGGAAATCCCCGCCTTCATCCACCGGCCCGAAGGCGACGGACCGCACCCGGTCATCGTCTCCATCCACGGCGGCCCCGAAGCCCAGGCGCGACCGGGATTCAGCTCGACGTTCATGTACTGGGTCCACGAACTGGGCGCGGCCGTGGCAGTACCGAACGTGCGCGGCTCGAGCGGCTACGGCAACGAGTTTGTGAACCTTGACAACGTATTCCTGCGCGAAAACTCGGTCTTCGACATCGGCGCCCTGCTCGACTGGATCGCCGAGCAACCGGACCTGGACGAAAACCGGGTCGTGGTCTACGGCGGCTCCTACGGTGGCTACATGGTGCTGGCCAGCCTGATGCATTTCTCCGACCGCCTGGCCGGCGGCATCAACATCGTCGGCATCTCCAATTTCGTCACCTTCCTCGAGAACACCGCCGGCTATCGACAGGACTTGCGTCGGGTGGAATACGGTGATGAACGGATTCCGGAAGTTCGCGAGTTCCTGGAGTCGATCTCGCCGTCTAACAACGCCCACCGGATCACCGCGCCGCTGTTCATCATCCAGGGCGCCAACGATCCGCGCGTGCCGGCCTCCGAGGCCGAGCAGATCCTCACCGCCGTGCGCGAAGCCGGCGGCGATCCGTGGTACCTGCTGGCCCTGGACGAGGGGCACGGCTTCGCGCGCCAGTCCAATCGCGATTTTCAACGCGAGGCCGAAACCCTGTTCCTGATCGAGGTACTGGGTCTCGAGCAGCCCTGAGCTGCCAGTCTGGTGCCCCAGTCAGACCTGACCCGAGCCGGCCCAGCGTGGCCGGCTCAAGACCTTGACCATCATCTCAATCCAAGGCCGACTCAGCTGTCGTGCTGGTCAATCAACCGCCGTTGACGATCGGCTGCCTCCTGCAGCACGCGCTCGACGTCGTCAGCCCGCTCCATGGCCTCGCGCTGCGGCGCCAGCAGATCGGGCTCATCGGCATCGGTGGAACAACCCGCCAGGATCAGCACGACCGCAAATAGTCTGATCAGCTTTCCCATACAAGCAGTCTAGCGGCCCGGGCTCGGGTTTGTCACCAGGTCGATATACTGTTGATCTCATTCAGCGCCAGATTCAATCAAGCGGCATGAACAAACCGCAACCACAAATTGCCACCCATGAAGTTTTCAACCAGGCCGGGCCATTGCAGGACTACAACGCCTATGCCGGCGATATCGCGCTGCGCGCGGCGGTCGCGCATGAAGGCGCGGCCGCATTCGACGACCAGCTCAATGCCTACGGCGTCATAGCCGGTTCGGAAATTCTGGCCCTGGGAGAGCCGGCCAATACCTGCAAACCGGTGCTGCGCACCCATGATCGCTATGGCCGGCGCGTCGACCAGGTCGATTTCCATCCCAGCTATCACCGTCTGATGGAACTCGGCATCGGCCATGGCCTGAGCACGCTGACCTGGAGCGGCCAGCCTGGTGCCCGCGTGGCGCGTTCAGCACTGATGTACCTGCACAACCAGTTTGAAGCCGGCACCATGTGCCCGATCACCATGACCCATGCGGCCATCCCGACCCTGCGCGCGCAGCCGGAGGTTGCGGCCGAATGGGAGCCGCGTGTGCTGGCCGGCGTGTACGACCCGGCGTTCAGGCCCGCCGCGGACAAGCGCGGCGTCACCCTGGGCATGGCGATGACGGAAAAACAGGGTGGCTCGGATGTACGCGCCAACACCACCCGGGCCCGACCGCTGGGCGCCGCAGGGCCAGGCCAGGCCTATGAACTCATCGGCCACAAGTGGTTTTGTTCCGCGCCCATGTCCGACGCTTTTTTGAGCCTGGCTCAGTCGCCCGAGGGCTTGAGCTGCTTCCTGGTGCCGCGCTTTCGCCCCGACGGCAGCGTCAATCCGATCCATATCCAGCGACTGAAGAACAAGCTCGGCAATCTCTCCAACGCATCATCGGAAATTGAGTATCCCGGCACCTGGGCGCGGATGATCGGCGAGCCGGGCCGCGGCGTGGCCACGATCATCCGCATGGTCGCCGAAACCCGGCTGGACTGCGTCATCGGTTCGGCCGCGCTGATGCGCCAGGCGGCAGCCCAGGCCCTGCACCATTGCGCGCAACGCGAAGCCTTCGCTCAGCCGTTGGCGCGTCAGCCCTTGATGATGAACGTACTGGCCGACCTGGCCCTGGAGTCCGAAGCCGCGATGCGCCTGGCCCTGCACCTGGCCGCGCGTTTCGAACAAGCCGAACGCGGCGACGAAGCTTCCGAACTGATCGCGCGCATTGCCACGCCGGTGGCCAAGTACTGGGTGTGCAAGCGGGCGGTGGGCATGATCAACGAAGCTCAGGAATGCATGGGCGGGGCCGGCTACGTGGAGGAGTTCATTCTGCCACGCCTGTACCGCGAAGCACCGGTCAACGCCATCTGGGAAGGCTCGGGCAATATCCAGTGCCTGGATGTGCTGCGGGCGCTCAAGCGCGAACCGCGCTGCCTCGACGCCCTGCTCGCCTATGTCGAGCCGGCGCTGAGTGCCGCACCCAGGCTGCGCAGCACCCTGCAACGCTGCCTGCAGGATCTAACCCAGCCTGGCGTGGCGCAGGCACAGGCTCGGCATCTGGTCGAAACCCTGGCTCTGGCTCTGCAGGCAACGGTACTGATGGCGTCCGGGCAGCAATTTCTGGCTGATCTGTTCGTGCACGGCAGACTGGCCAACCAAACGGGGTTGATGTACGGCAACCTGCCGGCGGCGGGCGACCACAGCGCGATGATCGAACGCGCGCTGCCCGTGCGCGCGACGGCATGACCCCCAGACCCGCGCTCGGCGCTGCGCCGGACACCCTGGTGATCCTGTTCTGGATCGCCCTGGCACTGGCGGTGCTCAGCTTTGTCGTGCCGGCCGGCAGCTTTGAGGTTGAACTGGATGAGCAGGGCCGCACCCTGCCGGTGGCGCTGGACAGCTTCAGCGTGGACAGCAGCGGCAGCCCGGGTACGCCTTTGTTCAACGCCGACAGAGACGCCGTCGGCTTTCTGAACGCGCCCTTCGAGGGCTTGAGCTCGGGTTCCCGGACCAGCGCCGCGGTTGGCATCATCGCGTTTCTGCTGCTCGTTGGTGGCGCCTTTGGCGTGATTCTGAAGACCGGCTGCATCGACCGCGGTGTGCGCGCCCTGATCCAGCGCACCGAACGAGACCCCATCGTCGTTCTTCCGCTGCTGTTTTTCCTGTTTTCACTGGGCGGGGCGATCTTCGGCATGAGCGAGGAGACCATCGCCTTCGTGATCTTGCTGGCGCCGATCATCGTGCGCCTGGGTTACGACGCCATTACCGCCGTGCTGGTCACTTTTGTTGCCTCACGGGTGGGTTTTGCCGCCAGCTGGATGAACCCGTTCAATGTGGGCATCGCCCAGGGCATTGCCGATGTGCCGCTGTTCAGCGGCGCGCCGCTACGCATGCTGATATGGACAGTATTCACGGCCGTCGGCGTCGCCATTACGCTGTGGTGGGCGCGCAAGGTGTACCGCTCGCCGGAGAGCTCACCGTGCTTTAAGTCGGATGACTATTTCCGTGGCAGCCCGGTTGGCAGCGAAGCGCAGGCTGATTTTGGCGCGCGCGATGGGCTGGCGTTGCTGCTGATCGTCGCCGGCATCGGCTGGGTGATCTGGGGCGTGATCGTGCATGAATACTTCATCCCGGAAATCGCTGCCCAGTTTTTCACTCTGGGCCTGGTCATTGGCCTGCTGTACTTGTTGCCGGGCCCGAACCGTCTCAGCGCCAATGCTCAGGCCCAGGCTTTCCGCGAGGGTGCGGCCGGACTGGTACCGGCGGTACTGGTGGTGGGGATGGCGGCCGGACTGGTATTGCTGCTCGGCGGCACCCATCCGGCCGAGCCTTCGGTGATGAATACCATTCTGTTCACCCTGGCCTCGGGTCTGGTGCATTTGCCGGAAATGGTTTCGGCCTGGCTGATGTTTTTCGTCCAGAGCGTGATCAACTTCCTGGTTCCCTCGGGCTCTGCCCAGGCCGCCCTGACCATGCCGCTGATGGCACCACTGGGCGATCTGGTCGGCATCCAGCGCCAGGTCACGGTGTTGTGCTTCCAGCTTGGCGACAGCCTGACCAATCTGATCATTCCGACCTCGGCCACGCTAATGGGAGTGCTGGGCGCGGCGCGCATCGACTGGGCGGTCTGGGCGCGCTGGATCCTGCCGGTGCTTGGCCTGTATACCGCGCTGTCCCTGGCATTCATCGGCACCGCGGTGCTGATCGGCTACTCATGAGAGGCGGGCTGAGTACGACCACAGTGATGGCACCGCCGGCAGCATGAACATTCGAGCCCTTCAATATCTGGTCACGCTGGCTGATGTTCGCCACTTCGGCAAGGCGGCCGAGCTCTGTTTTGTCAGCCAGCCGACCTTGAGCACACAGATTCGGAAGCTGGAAGAGGAGCTGGATGTCCAACTGGTCGAGCGCTTGCCGCGGCAAGTGATGCTGACAAGAGTGGGCGAAGAGGTCGTGCAGCGTTGCCGAACGATCTTGAGCGAAGTGGAGGCCATGAAAGCCGTCGCTCGCCGTTCACGCGACCCGCATTCGGGTCTATTGCGACTTGGGATTTTCCCGACGCTGGCGCCTTACCTGTTGCCCCATGTCATTCCGCGAATCCGTCATTGCTTCCCCAAGTTGAAGCTGCGTTTGTTTGAGGAAAAAACCGAGCAGCTGCTGGAGATGCTGGGACAGGGACGCCTGGATGCCGCTGTTCTGGCCTTGCCGGCCGGCGGCGATCAATTGATTGCGCGCAAGCTGTTCGAGGAACCTTTCGTGGTCGCCATGCCCGAGGGCCACCCGTTAAGCCGTCGCAAGGCCCTGAGCCTGACCGAACTGGCCGACCAGGAGCTGCTGCTGCTGGAAGACGGCCACTGCCTGCGCGATCAAGCCCTGGCTGTGTGCCAACTGGCCGGGGCGCATGAGCAACTGGATTTCCATGCCACCAGCATGGAAACGCTGCGCCAGATGGTGGCCGCCAACACCGGCATTACCTTGTTGCCCACCCTGGCCATCAAGCCGCCGGTTTCGCCAACCGAAAATCTGGTCATTCGTCCGTTCAAGGGTCAGGCCCCACGCCGCACCATTGCCATGGTTTGGCGCAAGAGCTCGGCATTGAACGATTTTCTCGAAGAGCTGGCGGCAATCTTCTCCGCACTTGATGCGGAGCTCTTGCAGCCCTGAACGACGCGTCAACTCGGTGGCGGCGCCAACAGGCTTTCCTGTCTCTGCGTCATGACCTCGAATTTGCGTTGGCTAAGGGCAAATTGCCAGGGCGACAAACGGGCATCAACGGCCGCCGCGTCGATCAGGTGTTGCTCGTCTGCAGCGTCGGGCTCGGTCGACACGGAAAAGTGAGCCCAGTTCCCATAGGCGTCAGTGAACAGCTGAACAACAAACACCAGGCCATCTCGGGTTACATAGGTCGAGCGCACTGCATCCTCCGGCACTGTCCCGACGTGCAGCCTCACGCCGTCCAGAACGATGTTGGCCAGGCCATTGGCCACGGGGCGGATCTCCCAGCGCGGTCCGGCCTCGCGTCCATCGGGAACGTCCAGCAGCACCCACTGGTCACCGCTTTCATCGGCCGGGCGCAATCGCACGCGATCACCGTCGGCATGCTCGATCGTCACCTCGGCCAGCTCCCCGGCCGGAATGTCCATGACGCTGCGTTCCAGCCAGTCCACCGACTGCTCGGCGACCACCAGTGGACGATCAGTGAGCCAGGTACGCTGGTCGTTCTGCAAACGGGCAAAACGTGTCCCGGTCACCGAGTCATGGTTGCCCAGAATCACCGCTGCCAGATCGCTACCCGGAAACTCCACCAGCACGCCGCTGGCTTCCGGGCTCCCCAAATCGGCCAGGCCCAATCGACCATGCCATTCCGGCAGCGCGGTGCGGGCTTCGGCGCGACGCGCCGTGGCCAGCTCACGCAAAAAGTCATGAACGCGGCGAAAATCCGCCTCGTAGGCATCGTGATTCTCGACTACCCAGCCGCGCGGCCCGCGCCGCAACGCTACGATCAGTGCGCCATCCGCCGCCCTCAAATCCACAGCCGCCAGGTCATTGACCGCAGCGCGCAGGCCGGGGACCAGCAATTCACCCTCGGCGGCTGAATCCGCGCCACGCTGACCGGTCAACAACAAGGCCAAAAGCATGACGATCAGAGTCGCCACACCCAGCAACAGAATGTGACGCTGGCTCATGGATTCATGCCATCCTGGCGCCGCCTGAAAGCGCGCCGCCGGCGCCAACTCATCCACAAGGCAAACAGGGTCACCATGATGGGCATGAGGGCGATATTGATGGCCTTGACCCGGGTTCCCAGAGCCTCGATGTCACGATCAAGATCGCGCCGCACCTGGCGCAGTTGTTGACGCAGCTCGACGCGCTGGGCAATGAAACGATCGATTTCGGCTTCTTGCTGCGCGGTCAACACGGCCAGATCGGCATCGCCGCGCGCTTCCTGCAGTTCACCCAGACGACGTTCGGTTTCGGCCAGTTCCGCCTCCAGGCGCTGCTCGGTCACACGCAGTCGTTGTTCCGCGGAGCGGCGCAGTTCATCCACCAGCGTAAACGGCCGCAATGAAGTGCCGCGGCTGCGCACACTGATCAAATCCGCGTTGCCGAGCAGATTGTCGATGGCATTGATGACAAAATCCGCATTATTGGCGAACGGATCCAGTAGCGTCGTACCGAAAAAGCGCTGGCGCTGCACCCAGAAGCGATCACTGAGGAAATCGGTGTCAGCCACCAATATGGCCTGAATATTGCCGCGCGGCAACCCGTTGTGGTCCTCGCGAGTCAATACAGCATCCACCTCGCCGCTGAACCGTGCCGCGAAGACGTGACGCTCCCCGGTTGCGCCCATCTCATCGGCGAGCAGGCCGGGGTCAGACAGAAAACGCAGCCGCTCGGTGTCCAGACGATCGGCACTGCGGCTACTGAACAGCAGCGGAACCTTGCTCAGCGAACTGTCTTCATGCAGCTCGAACCAACCTACCGAGGCCATATTGATGACCTCCAGTTCGCCGGTAATAACGTCATCTCGGCTCATGTGATCAGCCGTCACACCCAAAATGGCCGGATGACGCACCGGCGGCTGACCCTGTTGTAACCCGACCTGCAAGGCCAACCCGAGGTCAACAACGAAGTCGTCAACGGAAAACAGGATGCCCCAAGCCTCCAGCAGCGGTTCCAGAGTGGAGTACACATCCGCCGTCATCGCGCCCATGGGATCGGTCGGGTCCGGACCTGGGTCGGCCTCGGCATGCGGATCCAGGAAGGCCAGCAGACGCCCTCCCGCCAGCATGAAGCGCTCGATATCGCTCAACAGCTCCGGCTCCAGGTTGCGCGGATGAACGAGGACCAGAACGTCCAGGTCTTCCGGCAATGCAGCGGCCCCGATGTCAATCGTTTCAACCTCGAACAGCTCCTGGATTTCCTCGTAAATGGCCCATGGCTCCAGCGTCCGGCCCGTCTGAAAATCCATTCCACCGTCCATCGGCAAGGCAGACAGCAGGCCGACCCTTGGGCGTGACGGCTGGCTGAGGATATAGATCATGCGGGCCAACTCATACTCAAGAAAGGACTCACGGGCCGGCGAAACGAACGGCAAGACCTCGCGACCGTCGATCATGTTGGTGCCGACCAGACCCAGATAGAGCGTATCGCCCCCAGCGCCGACCGGAACGCCCTGCAGGCCCATGAGCACCGCCCTGTCCTCTTCTTCACTGAACGGACGCGGGTCAATTCGTCGCACTTGCAACCCGCCATTGGCATGGCGGGCCATCTCGTCGAGCAGTTCCTGCACCCGGCGGGCAAAATTGCGCACCATGGGCAGTTCGCTACTCGCGCCTTCGCTGAAAAAGAACTCGATGGTCACCGGCTCATCAATGGCTCGCAACAGGTTGATGGTGCCGGGACTCAAGGTGTACAGACGCTGCTGGGTCAGATCCAGGCGGGCGCCGGTCAGGAAGGTGCCGGACAACATGGTCAGAGCCAGGAACAGAATGGCCAGCAAAATGAGCGCGCTTGTCGAATACCAGTTTTTCATTGCTCAATCCGCCTTTTTCAGTTCCAGCACAACTCGGTTGGCGGCAAGCCAGAAACCAATCACCAGCACGAAATACAGCAGATCGCGAACATCCAGAACGCCACGCGAAATGGACGTAAAGTGCACCAGAAAGCTGAGGTTGGCGATCCCGTCGATGATCGCCTGCGGCAACCAGCCGCGGAACAAGTCCAGCACCATCGGCAAACCCGACAGCAAAAACAGAAAGCAGACCACCACCGACAGGATGAAGGCCACGACCTGGGTGCGGGTGGCGGCCGACAAGCAGGCACTGATCGCCAGAAAGCCGCCTGCCATCAACCAGCTGCCCAGGTAGGCCGCCACAATGACGCCGTTATCCGGGTCACCGAGAATGTTGACCGTAATCCAGATGGGAAAGGTCAGCACCAAGGCCAGACCGATGAACAACCAGGCAGCCAGAAACTTCCCCAGTACAGCTTCGGTCGCGGTGATGGGTAAGGTCAACAGCAGCTCGACGGTGCCGAATTTGCGCTCTTCAGCCCATAAACGCATGCCGATGGCCGGCACCAGGAACAAGTACAGCCAGGGGTGGAAGCGAAAAAAGGGCTCCAGATCGGCGATCTCGCGTTCGAAAAACCCACCCAGGTAAAACGTGAAAACAGCCGACATGATCAGGTAGATCACGATAAAAACGTAGGCGACCGGCGTGGCAAAGTAGCTCGCCAGTTCCCGCTTCAGAACAACGCTTAAATTACTCATCCAGCTTCGTTACTCATCCAGATTGACTCACGCCGCACGCTCTGGGGCACCGGTCACGGTGCGGAAAACCTCGTCCAGCCGGCCTGACTCGAGCTGGATCTGGGAAACTTGCCAACCCGATTCACGCACCACGCGAGTTACCGCCTCAAACAGGTCGCCGCGACCACTAGGGAAGATCGTCAACCTGCCGCGCCTGACTTCAACCTCCGCGGCCTCGGAAAGTTCGCCCAGGCGCGACGCCGCAACCTGAAGGTCGTCGAGCACCAGGGTGACGGCGTTGTGATAGCGTGAACGCTTTAACAAGCCTTCCGGCGAATCGTCGGCCAGCAGGCGGCCTCGGGCAATGATCATGGCGCGGGTACACAGCGCATCGACTTCTTCGAGAATGTGGGTGGAAATGATCATGATCTTGTCGCTGGACATCTCGCTGATCAACCTGCGCACCTCGTGTTTCTGGTTGGGATCGAGTCCATCGGTGGGCTCATCCAGGATCAACGCGGGCGGATCGTGCAGAATCGCCTGAGCGATGCCCACACGCCGCTTGAACCCCTTGGACAGGGTTTCTATGGTCTGGCCGGCCACCTCGCCGAGGTTCAGTCGATCAATGGCAGCGTGCCGGCGCCGACGCAGTTCGTCCCCGCGAAATCCGCGTGCTTCGGCAACGAAGCTCAGAAATCGTTCGACGCTGAGCTCCCCATACAGCGGCGCTCCCTCCGGCAGATAGCCAAGCCGGCGCCGCGCCGCGAGACCGTCATTTCGGATATCGTGACCGAAGATCTGCGCGCTGCCGCTGGTCGGTTCAAGAAAACCGGTCAGCATTTTCATGGTGGTGGATTTGCCGGCGCCGTTGGGCCCCAGAAAACCGAGGATGGTTCCAGGCTCGACTTCAAACGACAGATTATCCACCGCCAGCAGCGGTCCATAACGCCGGGTCAAGGATTGAGCACGAATCATGTCAGGTAACTCATTGTGAAAGCATCGCGCCGTAAGGCTTCCGATGGTCGGATGGGGATGGCGTCAGGGACATTCAAGCACTTTCCTGGGTACTCGTGCCATCGCCGATCCAGACATCAAAACTCGCAGACCGGCCACGTTGGGTTAGCTTATAAGCTTGGCCCCAAAGGATAACGCATGAAGCCGCTGATACTGGACCATTTGCCCGACGGCCTGCTTGATCGGGATGCCGCAAGCCTGAACGAAATCATTGACGGCCCGACCCTGATCCACCTGCCCGGTCGACGCCCGCAGCCGCTGTTTGTTGCCGTGCTGCAGCACGGCAACGAAGTGTCCGGCTGGGATGCGGTGCGCCGCTTGCTGAAAAGCCGCTATCAGCGGGATCCACTGCCGCGCAGCCTGATTCTGTTCATCGGCAACGTACGGGCCGCCGCGCGCAACCGCCGTCACCTCGCCGACCAACCGGACTTCAATCGATGCTGGCCGGGGTCGGACTCGGTGCCGACCATCTGGCACGATATCTTTGCCGAGGTCACCGAGCATGTTCGTTTGCGAAAACCATTTGCAAGCATTGATATTCATAACAACACCGGTCTGAACCCGCATTACGCGGCCGTTAATCGCATCGAGCCACGCCGGCTCAACCTGGCTGCCCGTTTTTCTCGCACGGTGATCTACTTCACCGAGCCGCGCGGCGTGCAGTCTATGGCCTTCGGCGAGTTCTGCCCGGCACTGACCCTGGAATGCGGATTGTCCGGTCAGGCTGACGGCAGCGACCATGCCCTGGCTTATCTAGACGCGATTCTGAGCCTTAGTGAAATACCCGACAGCATGCCTACGCCCGAAGACCTGGAGCTGTACAGCATGTTCGCCACTGTGACCGTCCCCGAAGAAGTCGAGTTCAGTTTTACCGGCGCCGACGGGATCAGCCAACTGCTGCTGCCGGCCGATCTGGATCGGATGAATTTCCGCGAGTTACCCCCGGGTACCCGCCTGGCATCGGTGCCGACAGAGCCGGAACTGCTCCTGCGCGCCCGCAGCCACGACGGCCACGACCTGTCTGAAGATTGCTTTATGCTCGAAAAGGGTCAGATTCTGACCCGCCGTCCGCTGATGCCGGCCATGCTGACCACGGATGAATTCGTGGTACGCAATGACTGCCTGTGCTACCTCATGGAACGGGTTAGCGTGGAACCCGACCAGGCTCTGGCCATCGATCGCGGCGAGGAATCCGGTCTCCCTGAAACACTGCCCTGACGGCGGCGTCATAATAAGGTGGCCCAAGACCATGGAACGATCGGAGTCCCACCATGAACGTTTTCTCTGCCGCCGTCGCCATCATGGCCATTATTGCGCTGACCGAGATTTCCAAGAAGTGGCTGGAGGCGCGTCGCCGCCCGCCCGAAGACACCGAGCGCATCCAGGCCACGCTGGATGATTTGCGCGATCGGGTTGAAACCCTGGAACGCATCGTTACCGACCAGCGCGACGTGCTGAGACGCAAGTTCGATGAGCTCTGAGGACCACCGTTTCGCCGCCCTGGTGCGGCTGTTCCTCAAGGGCCTAGCGACGATCATCCCGATCGCGCTGACCCTGATTATCGTGTTCTGGCTGGCCGGGATTGCTGAAGATTCGTTCGGCTCGATGATCCAGTTTGTGCTGCCCGACTCTTTTTACATCCGCGGCATGGGGCTGGTGCTGGGCATCGTGCTGGTCATTCTGATCGGCCTGCTCAGCCAGGTCTATCTGTTCCGCAAGTTGATCGACTTCGGCGAAGCCATTCTGGACCGCATGCCGGTGGTCAAATCGGTGTTCCGCGCCACCAAGGACTTCGTCGAATATTTTGCCGGCGACAAGGGCGAAAAGTTCAACCAGGTGGTCCTGGTCCGCCACCCTTCCGGCTACTCCCTGCTCGGCTTCATCACCCGCGAGGATTTTTCCAGCCTGCCGTTCGGCCAGGACGGCGAAGTCGCCGTCTACCTGCCGCTGAGCTACCAGATTGCCGGCTACATGCTGTTCGTACCCAAGGACTGGTGCGAGCCGGTCGACATGCCGTTCGAAGACGCCGTTCGGCTGATCCTGACGGCGGGGATGACGCGGCGAAGCTGAGCGTTCAGCAATCCCAGTGTCTATGCTTATGGAATTAAACCGCAGATGAACGCGGATAAACGCAGATAAAGCTACTGAAGACCCCAGCGAGCCGCTGATGTCCGCTGTCTACGTTGACGCCCTGGTGCAGACGCCCTTCTTTTCATCCGCGTTCATCTGCGGTTAGAAAACCTCCCGGCCCTAAAGGCAGCAACGACGGCGCTTCAACGCTGATCAATCGGCGGGACGGGGCGGTCTTCGGGTCCAATGTAGTCGGCGCTGGGCCGGATGATGCGGTTGTTGGCCCGTTGTTCCATGATGTGGGCGCACCAGCCGGTGACTCGGGACATGACGAAAATCGGAGTGAACAGACCCGTTGGGATCCCCATAAAGTGATAGGCCGAGGCGTGGTAGAAATCGGCGTTGGCGAACAGCCGCTTTTCTTCCCAGAGGGTCTTTTCCACGATTTCAGAAACCGGGAACAATACGGTATCACCGACGTCGGCCGCCAGTTTGCGCGACCATTCGCGGATGATGGCGTTACGCGGATCTCTTTCACGATAGACCGCGTGGCCGAAGCCCATGATCTTTTCCTTGGCGGCCAGCTTGCGCAGCACGTCTTCCCGCGCCTCTTCCGCCGAACCGTAGACTTCCAACATGGCCATGGCGGCCTCGTTGGCGCCGCCGTGCAGCGGTCCTCTGAGCGAACCGATCGCCCCGGTGACGCAAGAGTGGAGGTCCGACAGGGTCGAAGCACAGACCCGGGCAGTGAAAGTCGAGGCATTGAACTCGTGCTCGGCGTACAGGGTGAGCGAGACATCCATGACCCGGGCGTGCAGTTCATTCGGTTTGTCGCCGCGCAGCAAGTGCAGAAAATGCCCGCCAATTCCGTCATCGTCCGTTTCCACGTCAATGCGCACACCGTCGTGACTGTACCGATACCAGTAGGCGATGATCGACGGGAAGGCCGCCAGCAAGCGGTCGGACACATCCTGCTGCTGGGAAAAGTCCTCCTCCGGCTCAAGATTGCCAAGGAACGAGCACCCGGTGCGCATGACGTCCATGGGATGGGTATCGGCCGGAATCCGCTCAAGCACGTCCTTGAGCGCCCGCGGCAGACCACGCAGTGATTTCAGGCGCTCGGTATAAGTCGCCAGTTCGTCTCGGTTGGGCAGGTTGCCCTTGAGAATCAGGTGGGCAACTTCGGTGAAAGTGGCATTTTCGGCAAGATCATCAACAGCATAGCCACGATAACGCAGGCTGTTTCCAGCGGCACCAACGGTACAGATCGACGTCTGCCCTGCCGACTGGCCGCGCAGGCCCGCAGCGGTTTTCTTCTCGCTCATGATTTCAGGACTCCTTGCTGAATAGTTCGTCGAGCTTGCGCTCGTAATCGTGATAACCGAGAACTTCATAGAGTTCGGCCCGAGTCTGCATATGATCAAGCACATCACGCTGGTGACCCTGCCGGGCCACCGAGTCATACACCCCCAGCGCGGCCCGGCTCATCGCCCGAAAGGCGCTCAAGGGGTACAACACCATGGCGATGTTGACAGCAGCCAGATCGTCCACGCTGAACAAAGGCGTCTGGCCGAACTCGGTAATGTTGGCCAGCACCGGCACCGGCACGCGCCGCGTGAACTCGGCAAACTCGTCTAGCGTGTGCAAGGCTTCAGCGAAGATCATGTCCGCACCGGCCTCGACATACAGGTTGGCACGATCAACCGCCGCCTGCATGCCCTCGCTGGCATGGGCATCCGTGCGCGCCATCAACACAAAGTTCTCGTCGATCCGCGCATCGACCGCCGCCCGCACCCGGTCGGCCATTTCGGCCGGACTGACCAGGGCTTTGTTGGGCCGATGACCGCAGCGCTTGGCCTGCACCTGATCTTCCAGATGGATGGCGGCCACGCCGGCCCGCTCCATCTCGCGCACCGTACGGGCAATATTGAAGGCGCTTCCCCAGCCGGTATCGATATCCACCAGCAGCGGCAGTTCGCAAGCCGCGGTGATTCTGCGCGCATCTTCGGCCACATCCGACAACTGGCTGATCCCCAGATCGGGCAAGCCCAACGAGGCGTTGGCGACACCGGCGCCGGACAGGTAAATGGCCCGGTGTCCAGCCCGCTGCGCCAGCAACGCACAGTAGGCATTGACCGTGCCGACGATCTGAACCGGCGCCTGCTGATCTATCAGGGCGCGAAATTTTGCTCCAGGACTCGGCCGGGACATACGGACAACGACCTTTCAGGCTGAAATCGGCCTTTCAGTTTATCACGCAGGAGCGCTATGGCCGCGGCCGGCTTTTGCCTCAAACCTGGTGGCCCAGCGCCGTTTCGGCGGCGTAAATGGCCCGATTGGCAAGCTCGGCCGCCACTGCCTCGGGCAGGAACGGCACGCTGACCGGCCCATGCGGCAACACCAGATTCAAGGTCGCCAGATCATGTCGGCGCAGGTACGGGCTGGTGGTCAGCGAGGCCTGTTGCACCCGCTCCAGGTCAAATGCATCGACCCGCTGCCCCAGCAGCCCGCGCCGCACCCACAGCCGCGAACCCTGGAGGGCCCAGCCCCAGCACCGAAAGCGCCAGTGCAGCAAGGGCAAGGCCAGCACACTGCCGGCCGCCAGCCACGGCAAGGACCAGTGATGGCGTCCCAGCAACAGCATGATCAGCAGTACCGCCAGCACCAGTCCCAGCAGCAATCGGGACCAAGCGAACTGGCGAAAGCGCGCACTCACGCCGTTGAACTCCCGCGGCAGGCTGGCACCCTCGAGCAGACGAGCGGTCACGGGCAGATCCACCGAGCGCAGACCGGGGATGAGAAAACTGCTTTTTCCTCCATCATCCACCTGCATGCCGCTCTGCGTCTGATGCACGGTCAGCGTCCAGCAGCCCAGTAGTCGCCCTACTGGCGACTGGCGCAGCAACAGCCCGGTGATCTTGGGACGGCGGATCGTTTGTTCGCGCCGGTCGAGCAGTCCGGCAACGGCCACCAGGCGCGCGCCGAGGTCGCTCAGACGATAGTCATGGAACCGAACAATGGCCAGCAAGCCGGACAGAGTGAACAGCACCAGCAACAGCAACGCCAGCAAGCCTGGCGCCCACCACCAGGCCGCCTCAATGGACTCGGCGGCAGTCTCAAGGTATGGCTCAAAGCGGTCCGACAGTCGATCCAAGAGGTTGCCGCCGACATAAAAAAACAGACCGGCCAGCACCCAGACCTGGTTGCTGGACAAACCGTGCAGAAACAGGCGTCCTGCCCACGCTCGGTAGACCAAGGCATCAGCAGCGCCCTCAGCTGCCCCATCCGCGGCCTGCGGATCCTCGCGCTGTTGAGCGATGCGGTCGCGCATGTCCAACGCCAGCTGACGCGGAATGCCCGGCAACTCGACTTCTTTTTCGGCCGCACCCGGCGTCTGCAGACTGAAGCGAACCAGGCCGAACGGTCGGAAATAGAACGGCTCGCCAATCTGGATGTTCTGCACCCGCGCGAAACGAATGCGCAATTCTTTCTGCTCGATCAAACCGCGGCGAACGCGCACCGCGTCCTGTTCAAGACGAAACCGGAAACGGCGGTGATAGATCAAACCACCCAACACCGACAGCAACAGAAACAGCAGCAACAACAGACCGAACTCGCGCAAGCCCAGCCAGTCGGTAAAGGCCGCGCCGGCCCCGGCGCCGGCAAACAGGAACAGGTTTTCCCGAATGGTCTTCTGCACGCTGTTGGCGATGATGAAGACCAGCGCCAGACCGCTCAGGCGCTGCCAGTCCTGCGCGGCCGGGCTCACTCCGCGTCGGCCTCCGCAGTAGCGCGCGCGGCCGTGTCCTCGTCGCTGATCTGTTCGAGCAGGTACTGGCGCACCCGTCGGGCCGCATCGCGTTCCAGGCCCTCCACCGTCAAATCAGCCGACATACCGCCAGCGGTAAAACACTTCACCCGCATCAATCCGAACAGGCGCTCGATCGGACCGCTGGCGGTTTCCACATGCTGAATGCGGGCAAACGGCAGGATGGCCGTGCGCTGCCAGATCAGACCGGAGCGATAGATCAGGTCATGCTCGCGCAGGACCCAGCGCCGGCGGTTCGCATCCAGGGCGCCGACCAGGCACGACCACAGCATCAAGGCCAACGGCACCAGCGGGAGCCAGGCAGGCAGTTCAAAGTTAACCATGGGCAAGCGCGGGACGGCGATGACCAGGGCGATGACCACCGCCCAGGAGACGACATTGGCCGTGACCGCGTAGTACACGAAGCGTGGCGAGACCGGGTGCAGGCTGGCGCGCTGAAACTCCGGCAGCAGGCCGGGATCAATGGCATCGTTGCTGAAGCGCGGCAGCGCGGCCATCTGCCGCTCCTCCGGCAGGGGATCAGACCAACGACTGGGTTCAGGCAACCGGCTGTCTTGCTCGGCGCTCATGCTTGGACTCCTTCGGGTGCGGACTCAGGGCACTGTCAGGCGGCGGCGCGAATGATGCGTCGGCAGCGCCACAGCAGGTAGTTGACCGCGATCCAGAAATGCCTGAACTGCGGATTACGGGTCTGCTTGTGATGATAGCGATAGTAGATCTGCTGCGCGATCACGGCCAGCCGGAACAATCCGTAGACCTCGTAAAAAGGCCAGTGATCGGGCTGGAATCCGGTCCGCTGGCAGTAATATTCCACCACCTCGGCCCGTCGCATCATGCCCGGCAGGTGCGTGGGCTGACGACGGAAGCCCTTGAAGTACTTGTCGTCATCCGCCTGCACCCAGTAGGCCATGGAGTTGCCCAGGTCCATGAGCGGATCACCCAGTGTGGCCAGTTCCCAGTCGAGCACGCCGACGATTTTCAGCGGGTCGGCCGGATCCAGCACCAGATTGTCGAAGCGGTAGTCACCGTGGATGACCCGAATGGCGACTTCGTCGGGCACGCGCTCGGCCAGCCAGTCCATTACGTAGCGTCCGGGAAGGACATTCCAGGTCCTGGCCCGCTTGAATCGCTCCGACCAGCCCTCAATCTGGCGGCGGTTATAGCCGGCGCCCTTGCCCAGCTTTTCCAGACCGGCCGCGGCCACATCGACCTGGTGCAGATCGATCAAGCGGTCTACGGCGACCCGCGACAGCCGCCGCGCCTGCTCGGCGTCCAGCGTCATGCCCGGCGGCAGGTTGGCGCGCAGGATGATACCTTCGAGCCGCTCCATGACATAGAAATCCGAGCCGATCACCGACTCGTCGGTGCATAGCGCCAGCATCTCGGGAACATACGGAAAGACCGGCCTTAGCGCCTTTTGCACTCGGTATTCCCGAACCATGTTGTGGGCCGATTTGGCCTTGGTGCCGGGCGGAGGACGGCGCAGGATGAGATCGCGCCCGGTATAGCGCAAGCGATAGGTCAGATTGGAAGCACCACGGGCAAACTGCTCGACCTCAGGCTTGCCTTCCAGGCCATCGATTCGCTTTTTCAGCCAGTCATCAACGGCTTCGATGTCAAAGCGATCTTCCTCGCGCAGCGGCTTGGGACGATCGATCAAGGGGTTGGCGTTCATCCAGGGGCTTTAGGCCGGTGTCTTTTGAGCGGCAAGAATAGCAAGAACGGCGGCAACAGCAGTGGCCGCGGGCGCACTCAG
Organism: Wenzhouxiangella sp.; assembly: GCA_007135355.1. Taxonomy (GTDB): domain Bacteria; phylum Pseudomonadota; class Gammaproteobacteria; order Xanthomonadales; family Wenzhouxiangellaceae; genus Wenzhouxiangella. The sequence goes on along the minus strand of SLJA01000002.1, from coordinate 5,175 downwards.
TCGCGGTAGCGGGCCAGTTCCAGACGCGCGATCAAGCCCCGATGCACCTCGTCCGGGCCATCGGCCAGGCGCAGACAACGGGCCGCGGTCCAGGCCGCGGCCAACGGGAAGTCCTCAGAGACCCCGGCCCCGCCATGCAGCTGAATGGCCAGATCAATCACTTCCTGGGCCATACGCGGCACCGCAACCTTGATTTGCGACACCTCGCTCATGGAACGGCGGATGCCATGGCGATCCAGGCTCCAGGCCGCCTTCAGCACCAGCAGGCGGGCCTGCTCGATGGCGATCCGGGCCTCGGCAATGCGCTCGGAGTTGCCGCCCAGCTTGGCCAGTGGTCGGCCAAAGGCAGTGCGGCTCAAGCTGCGCCGACAGGCCAGGGCCAGCGCTTGCTCGGCCAGGCCGATCAGGCGCATGCAGTGATGGATACGCCCCGGACCCAGGCGTCCCTGGGCGATCTCGAATCCCCTCCCCGGTCCGGCAATGATGTGATCGAGCGGCAGACACACATCGGTAAAGGTGGCTTCGCCATGGCCATAAGGGGCATCGAGCATGTTCATCGCGCGCAGCATGCGTTCGATTTTCACACCCGGCGCATCCAGCGGCACCAGTACCATGGAGTGACGCTGATGGCGATCGGCAGCCGGGTCGGTCAGGCCCATGAAAATCCCGACCCGACAATTGGGATGACCCAGGCCGGTCGACCACCACTTGCGGCCGTTGAGCACCACCTGATCGCCGTCGATCAACGCCGTGGCGGCCATGTTGGTGGCATCGGAAGAAGCCACATCCGGCTCGGTCATGAAAAACGCCGAGCGAATCTCGCCATCCAGCAGCGGTTTGAGCCAGCGCTCCTTCTGCGCGTCCGAACCGTAGTGGTAAAGCACCTCCATGTTGCCGGTATCAGGCGCGTTGCAGTTGAAGATTTCCGGCGCGATAAAGGAGCGACCCATGCGCTCGGCCAGCGGCGCATAGTCCAGCACCGACAGACCCCGACCCAACTCGGCATCGGGCAGGAACAGGTTCCATAGCCCGGCGGACAGCGCCTTGGCCTTCAGCTCGGCAATCACCGGCAACTCCTGCCAGGGATCGTCCAGCGCGGCCATGTCACGATGCCACCGCGGCTCGATCGGCTCAACCTGTTCGGTCATGAAAGCATCGAGCTCGCCGGCAATGCGCTGCGCCAGCTCGGAAACAGTCAGATTCATCGGCCTATATCGGTGTAACGTCTGGTGCCCATTGTAAACGGCGACCATTGGACCGTTCGGGTCAAGCTAATCGCGGCAACTCGCATCCAAGCGATAGCAGTCGCGGCCATCGCGCTTGGCCTGGTACAAAGCACGGTCAGCACGCTCGCGCAGCGCCTCGATGTCGTCGCCGGGCTGATAGCAGCTCAGACCAAAACTGACGGTCACTTCGGGATCGCCCAACCGCAGAACATGCTGTTGCGAGTCCCTGAAGGCTTCGACGCAGTCCACCACTTCCCTGATATCGGCGGCCCGCACCAGCACGGCAAACTCCTCGCCGCCAATGCGGCCGATCAGCGCGTGTTCGGGAAACACCTCGCGCAGGCGTCTGGCGGTGCGACCTAGCACTTCATCACCGACCCGATGTCCGTGCAAGTCGTTGATGCGCTTGAAGCGATCAATATCAGCGGCAACCAGTGCCAGGCAGCCAGGCGCTGCGTCCGCCTGGTCCAGCAAGATTTGCGCACGCTGGAAAAACCAGCTGTGATTGAACAGCCCGCTCAACTGATCCTGGCGCGAAATATTGCGGAAATGGCGACGGCTTCGCTGGGCTCGCAACAACAGCAGCAACAAGCCCACCGTGAGCAGCGCAATCACGAAAATGATCAGACCGCGCAGCTGGGTCTGCTGTGCCAAGGTTTGAGCTTCCAACTCCGAGGCCCTGGCCGACTGGCGCACCAGCGCCAGCTCTTGCGCTTGCAAACGGGTGTCGAACTCGACCTGCAAAAAAGCCAGCCGCATGGCGCGCTCCCGTCCAAGAAATGCTTCGCGCGCCCGCTGCTGGTCACGCAGAAATGCAATTGCGGCATACGGTTGATCAGCCTGCTCCGCCAGGCGGGCACGCAGGCCGTAAACACGAGCGGCCTGATCCCAAAGGTTGTCAGTCGCGAAATAATCGTCCAGGCGCTCCAGCTCTGCCGCATCCAGATCGCTCAGCGTTCCCGCATCTGCCTTGATTTCCGCCAGCACCAGGCGCGCCTCGAACTCACCAAGGGGATAAACGGCCCGTTGCAGCAATTCAACCGCTACAGTCGCCAGCTGCTCGGCCTCGTCCAGACGTCCCTGCTGACGCAGAAGGTCTGCCAAACCATGGGACATCACCCCGGCGAATAGCTGATTGCCCAAACCTTCGCAGATAGAAATCCCTTTACGATAAAGCTGCTCGGCTCGATCCAAACGATCGGCCCATTTGTACACTGGCGCCAGACGCTGCAGGGCAACGCACTGCTCAGCCTGATTGCCGGTAGCCTCGGCCATCGCCAGCGCGGACTCGCCATACTCGATGCCGCGATCGACTTCACCGACCCGGCCCAGCATGTAACTGGCCAAGTTGAGTGTTGCCATCCTTGGTTCAGGTGCACCAGGGTCTACCGCCAGAGAGAGCGCCTCGCCCAGATATTCAAATCCGCGCTCATACAGCCGCAGCAAGACACTGACGTTGGCGCTGAGCTGGAGAACTCTCAAGCGCTGATCATCAGGTAAATCAAGCTCCAGCAAACTGGCCAGGCGTTCAAGCGCCACATGCGATTGGTCAGCAAGAATGAGATGGCGGGCTTCGAGCAGATGGAACTCGACTTGGTCGCGCTGTCCGGCCTGTTCGACTCGAGCGGCCAATTCGTCCAACCTGGCCTGTGCCTCTTGCCAGTGGCGTGTGTAACTGATGTACCTGATTTCCTCGAGCAATTCACTCAAGGCCGGAGTGGAACGGGCCAAAGCCCAGTTCGCACAAATCAGGCAACTGGCCAGAACCACCAGCGCTGCCGGCTTCAAACCCGTCATCGGACCCCTCAGTTGGGCGCATGGCTGCACCGCCCCGTGCTCATTCTTTCATGGTACAGCCTAGGAGCCTGCGCGGCAGAAACGTTCGAGGCGAAACGGATGCAATCGCCATTGAGTGTGCCTATCGGGGAGCGCGCATAGTTGACCTATGTAAGCTCAACGATAGACGCACTCAATGGCGAGCGCGCCGTTGCAGTCCGGACGGCTTCTGCCGCGCAGGCTCCTAGCCAGACACAGCGCAAAGCGCCGGTCAGGTGGATCGTTCAGCGCGCTTGCGCTCGTGCTCCTTCAACAATCTCTTGCGCAGGCGGATCGACTCAGGCGTGACTTCCAGCAACTCATCGTCGGCCAGGAACTCCAGCGCCTGTTCCAGGCTCATGCGAATCGGCGGGGTCAGCAGCAGGGCATCGTCCTTGCCGGCGGCGCGGATATTGGTGAGCTTCTTGGTCTTCAGGGGGTTGACGACCAGGTCGTTTTCGCGCGCGTGCAGGCCGATAATCATGCCCTCGTAGACGTCCTCGCCGGGGCCAACGAACAGTTTACCGCGGTCTTGCAGGTTGAACAGCGCATAGGCCACGGTGGTGCCCTGCTCCATGCTGATCAAAGTACCGTTGATGCGCGCGGCCAGCTTGTCGGTGGCCGGGCCCCAGTGGTCGAAGACGCGGAAAAACAGCCCCGTCCCGGCGGTCATGGTGCGGTAGCTGGACTGGAAGCCGATCAGACCGCGCGCCGGGGCAATGTAGTCCAGGCGCACGCGGCCCCTGCCGTCCGGCGTCATGTCCTTCAACTGGCCCTTGCGCTCGCCCATGGCCTGCATGACCGCGCCCTGGTAGGTCTCTTCCAGATCCAGCACCACAGACTCCCAGGGCTCCTGGATCTCGCCTTCGGTTTCGCGCTTGCGCACGCGCGGCCGCGACACGGCCAGCTCGTAGCCTTCGCGACGCATGGATTCGATCAGCACCGACAAATGCAGCTCGCCGCGGCCGGCGACGTCAAATTGATCCGGGTCGGCGGTGTCGCTGACCTGCAGGGCCACATTGTGGGTGGCTTCCTGGTACAGGCGGGCGCGCAGCTGGCGGCTGGTCAGGTACTTGCCTTCGCGCCCGGCAAACGGCGAGTCGTTGACCTGGAAGGTCATGTGGATGGTCGGCTCGTCCACGGTCAGCGGCGGCAGCGCCTCGACCGCGGTCGGATCGCACAAGGTATCGGAGATGCCGATACCCTCCAGCCCTGAGATACCCACAATATCGCCGGCCGCCGCTTCAGGAATTTCCTCGCGCTTCAGGCCCTTGAAACCCAGCACCTGCAGCACGCGACCGCTACGCTTCTTGCCGTCGCGATCGATCACAGCGACCGGCTGGTTGGTCTTGACCCGGCCGCGGCGAATCCGGCCAATGCCGATCAGGCCAACATAGGTCGAAAACGACAGGGTCGAGACCTGCATCTGGAACGGACCGTCCGGATCGACCGGTGGCGCCGGCACGTGCTCGACCAGGGCCTCGAACAGCGGCGTGAGATCGCCCTCGCGCACGCTCTCCTCCAGCCCGGCGTAACCGTTCAGCCCCGAGGCGTAGATCACCGGAAAGTCCAGCTGCTCGTCGGTCGCACCCAGCTTGTCGAACAGGTCGAAGGTCTGATTCAGCACCCAATCCGGACGCGCGCCGGGCCGGTCGATCTTGTTGATGACAACAATGGGCTTGAAGCCCATGGCAAAAGCCTTCTGGGTGACAAAGCGGGTCTGCGGCATCGGCCCGTCGACGGCGTCAACCAGCAGCAGCACCGAATCGACCATGGACAGCACGCGCTCGACTTCGCCGCCGAAGTCGGCGTGGCCCGGCGTGTCGACGATGTTGATGCGCCAGTCACGCCAGCTGATTGCGGTGTTCTTGGCCAGGATGGTGATACCGCGCTCGCGCTCCTGGTCCTCTGAGTCCATCACCCGCTCGGTCAGACGCTCGTGGGCGGCGAACTCGCCGGACTGGCGCAGCAGCTGGTCAACCAGGGTGGTCTTGCCGTGGTCGACGTGGGCGATGATGGCGATGTTGCGGAGTTTCATGGGAGGGCGGGCTCGAGCGCTAAGGGCGCGCATTATACCCGCTCGAGCCGTGGAACCGCTTCAAGCGAGGTCGCATCACGCGGAGACGCAGAGGCG
>SLJA01000239.1 GCA_007135355.1 Wenzhouxiangella sp. | reverse complement strand
TAATTTGGTTGAGAAATCGGATCGGAATGACAAGGTTAATCGGCGACCGCTGGTCGCCTGAACCTTGTCTTACGACGAAGCGAAGCCAGTCGGCTAACTCTCAGGAGTTCACGACACGCTCGAGCGGAGAGTTGTGCGAGCACGGAATTCATACCCGCAGTTCCCATGGCTCGGCGTTTGCCGCGCGTTGCCAACGATGGCGTCGCCCACAGACTCCGGCCATCAGTCACCCAGCAGAGCCAGTTCAGCCTGGACTTCTTCCAGCAGATCAGGGTCGGAGTCCCCGCTTCGGATCTGGTCGGCGGCGCGTCGGAGTTCTTCCAGGGCCTGTTCATGCCGGCCCAGCCCGGCCAGTGACCGGGCTCGAATCAGGGCGATCCGTTCGGCCCGCACCGGGCTGGCCTGGGCAGCGGTCAAGGCGATAGCCGACAGGTCTTCCAGCAAGACCAGCGCTTCGTCATAGCGCTTTGCCGCATTAAGAAACCGGGCGAGAAAGAAGCGGAAGGACTGGGCGGCGGGAAAACCGGGACCTTCGGCTTGCGACAGTCCGTCCACGGCCCGCCGCACGTTTGCGATGCCCTGGTCGGGAACGTCGCATTCGAATTGCTTGGCGCCCAGGTTGCCGCGCTCGATCAGGCTGGCGACATGATCGGCGCCATAGGACCGATCCATCAGCTCCACGACCCGGCTGCTGGTGGCAATCGTAGCGTCACAGTCATCAAGCAGGGCTTCGATGGAGGCGGCGATGCTCAAGGTGGTAATGGTCTGGTAGTGTTCCTCGCCATAGATTTCCTCCAGCGCCAGCGCGGCCTGCCGGGCCAGGACCAGCGCCTCGGAATGGTTGCCGCGTTCGCGCTCCACCCTGGCTGCAATGCGATCGAACGAAGCGCGAAGCAGCTTTTCTTCCAGCAGCGCCCCATGCTCGCCGGCAAGTTGGTCGAGCACCGCTCGCGCCTGCTCGGCCTGGCCCAGGCGCAGGTGCGCATCGGCGATGCTGAGCGCGAGCATGCCGCGATCCCTGGGCGGGGCGGCTTCGATACTCGGAAAGAGTTCCAGGGCGCGAACGAAATGCGTCAGCGCCTCGGCGCTGCGAAACCCGTTGGCATGCCAGTAGCCATAAGCGATCGCGCGGCGATACTCCACGGCCGGAACGGATCCGGCTCGCATGCCTCGAGCCTGGTCGGCCTGCTCGAACACTCGCTCGGCATCATGCGCTCGACCGGCAATCGAATGCGCCCAGGCCAGCTCATAGGCTGCCTGAAGCGTGGCCGGCGCAGCCTCGCCGAGCTGCTCGGCGTACTCCAGTCGCGCCCGTTCAAGGTAGGCAACGGCCAGGTCGTCCCTTCTGAGGGTCTTGAAGATGTTCCCGATGGTCCGGTGCAGGCCCGCCCTGGCCATGGGGTCTTCGGCGAAGCGTACATCCACCCCTTCAGCCGCACGCGCCAGTATCGATTCGATGCCCGCTTCGCGATCGAATTCGGGGTTGAGGGGATTGGCGCGCGCAATGATGTCGTCGCTCAAAAATTGCTGAACCGACTGCATGCTGCGGGTAAAGCTCTCCGCGGCCTGGCGACCCTGCTGGGCATCGCGGTAAAGGTTGAAGCTGATGCCGATCCCCAGGATCAGCGAGGCGATCAACGCGATCATCCACGGCCGGCGGGCCCGGGTCCGCTCCAGATGCCTTCGGGCAGCCTTGAGTGCGGCATCAGCCTCGCTGCGGAGGACTCTCTCCGCTGCCCTCTCATCCCGGCTCTGAAGGCGGTCCAGAAGTTCCGCAACGCTGTGCAGTCGGAGTTTGGGATCCAGATCAGTGGCTGAAGCAATGTCCTCAGCCAGCAGTTCATCGTCGATCTGGCGGCGCCAACCCGGCGTTACGGTCTGACGGAAATCGCCGATGATCATCTGGTACAGCAGAACGCCGAGAGCGAATACATCGCTCCTGATCGTGGCCACGCCGGTGCGCAGCAACTCCGGTGCCATGTATAGCGCGGTGCCCGAGCTGACATCATCGTCACGGGTCACGGTCAGTCCGCTCGCGCTCAGGCTCACTCGTTCCAGCAGCTCCGGTTCAAGCATCTCGCTGCTGCCGAAATCGGCAAGCGTGACCCGGATCTCAGCGTCGTCATCGGCCACGATCAGGATGTTTTCCGGCTTGATGTCTCGATGCAGCACGCCCACCCCGTGGGCGTCGGCAACCACTCGGGCGATCTTCACAAACAGCTCGATCCGGGCCTGGCGGGAAAGGGCCGCGAACCGGTCATTGTTCTCCGCCCAGCGGCGCAGGTTTTCACCGCGGTGGTCGTACTCGAGATAAAACGGCGGTTCGCTGAGGCGGCTATCCGCCACGAAAGCGATATCGTCGCGCGCCCCCAGCGATGCCTCCAGATGGCGACTCAGCGCCGCCTCGCGCCTGAGATTGGCCAGTCGTTCGCCCTCGACGGCGAACTTGAATACTCGAGTGCAGGCGCGCGCTTCCGGCCGATGGCCCGAACCACGCGCCAGCCAGATTTCATTGTGCAGGGTGCTGCCGATCTGCTCGACCAGCTCCAGGCCTCTACGGCCGGGAACCTTGTCGCCGGCCTTCAACGCCAGTCGGTTGGCCGGCGCCCGACCCACGACAGTCCGTTGGACGTGGCCCGTGAGCCGGTAACCGGCCCGCGGCACGGTCTGTATTTCGATATCGTCGACCTCGGCCAGAGCTCGGCGCAGCTTGCCGATCGCGGTGGACAGCGTATGGTCCACGGTGATCCGGCCTTCCCAGACTTCCTCGACAATTTCCTCGCGGCTGACCACCTCGCCGGCATGACGCAGGAGCAGGACCAGCAACCGGGAGGGCTTGGGCTCAAGCCCGACCGGGCGGCCGGAAATGCTCAATTCAAGGGTTGACTCATCAAAGCGAGCAGAACCGAACACCCAACGGTAAAGCGGCCTGTTACTCTGCATCTCTTGCTGACCCCGGGCAGCGACGACAGCTGGGCGCAAATGCACCCAAGCTCTGGAATCGTGCCACAGTCGCCCGCAGGGCTCAAGGGAGCCTCGGCAAGTCCATTTGCCGGTTAAGGGCGCGAATTCCTGTCAGGGCGCCAATTCGAAGCGATCGGCAAACAGGGTATCGATCATCGGCGGCGGCTCGACCCATTCGCCGATCAGGATGCTGGTGTCGGCAACCGCCTGGTCGAGCTGTTCATTCAGAACCCGGGCCTTGAACGGGACCAGGCTGCCCAG
>SLJA01000014.1 GCA_007135355.1 Wenzhouxiangella sp. | reverse complement strand
TCGGCCCAGGATGTCACGCTGAACGGTCAAACGCTGGAACTGACCAGCTTCGAGTACAAGGTGCTGGAATACTTTGCCTTGCATCCCGGCCAGGTGGTTTCGAAGATGGAGCTGAACGAGCACCTGTACGATGAGGATGCCGACCCGGACAGCAACGTGATCGAAGTCATCATGGGCCGCCTGCGGCGCAAGATCGACCCGCAAGGCGACTGGCAGCCGATCGAAACCCTGCGCGGCCGCGGCTACCGCTTCCGTCCCACTCAGGACTGAGTGGCTGAGCTTGTGACTGACGCGCCGGCCAGAGCTGCGCCGTCGCTGGTTCTTCGCCTGGTCTTCAGCGCCGGCATTGCCCTGGCCGTGGCCCTGGCCCTGGTCGGCCTGGCCGTGGATCGCGGTTTTCGCAGCGCGGCCGAAGGGGCGCTGGAAGAGCGCCTGGCCGCGACCGTGTTCTTGTTGCTGTCGACCATTGATCTGGACGCTCAAGGCCAACCGCTGGTCTCCGAGGCGCTGGCCGAGCCGCGTCTGGACCAGCCCGGTTCCGGCTTGTATGCCGGCGTCATGACGCCGGCGGGCAGCTGGACCTCAGCTTCGCACTACGGCCTCATCGAACCGCCGCGCGCGCGCCTGATTGAGCGCGGCGAGACCCTGTTCCGCGGCCCGGAGGCGGCGGGCAACTACTATGTTTACGCCTTGGGTCTGGGTTGGGAACAGCCCGACGGCGAGATCGTCGACCTGACCCTGTGGGCGGCTGAAAATCCGGATCGATTCGCGGCCGAAGTTGGCGCTTTTCGCGCGGATCTTTGGCGCTGGCTGGTTCTGGCCGCGGCGCTGGTGATCGGCGCCCAGCTGTTCCTGCTGGTGCTGTTCGTCAAGCCTCTGCGCCGGGTCGCCCAGGAAGTGCGTGATATCGAGGCCGGCGAGCGCGAGACCTTAAGCGGCGGCTATCCGCGCGAGCTGCAGCCGCTGACCGCCAACCTGAACGCCCTGCTGGCCACCGAACGCGACAACGCCACCCATTACCGTCAGGCCCTGGCCGACCTGGCCCATGCCCTCAAGACCCCGCTGGCGGTGATGCGGACCCGACTGGAGTCGACTGCCGAGACATCGATGGAAACGCAGATCGAGGAACTCGAGCGCATGGATCAGCTGATCCGGCGCCAGCTGGAGCGCGCGGCCCGCTCGACCCGGCGCACCTTGAACCAGCCGGTGGCCATCTTGCCCATCGCCCAGCGCCTGGCCGACTCCCTGGAGCGCTTGTATCAGGAGCCGCCCGTTGTCATTGAGGTTGCCGGCGATCCAGAGCTTGCCGTCCGCGTCGATGAGCGCGATTTGATGGAATTGATCGGTAACCTCATGGACAATGCTGCCAAGTATGGACGCGGCCGGATCGCGGTAACGGTGCAAAGTGGCCAGTCGGGCGCGCGCCAGTCGGGGGTCGAAATCCTGATCGAGGACAACGGGCCCGGCATTGACGCCCAGGCTTGGCGCGAACTGATCCAGCGCGGCGTGCGAGGTGATGAACGCCGCGAAGGCCAGGGCCTGGGCCTGGCGATTGCCGAGCAGCTGATGGAAGCCTATGGCGGCCAGCTCATGCTGGAGCGGTCTGAAACCCTGGGCGGCACGGCCATTCGGCTAGTATTCCCACCGCGCTGAAATCAATTGATCTAACCGCAGATGAACGCGGATGAACGCAGATTATTTAATGGTGCCGTAGTCAGAAAGTTGAGCCCTCATACTGTGTCACCGAAACTCTCGCCTGCTTGGTTCTATTTGTTTTTCATCCGCGTTTATCTGCGTTCATCCGCGGTTAAAAACTCACTCATTCAATCAATCAGCACCGCATGAACAAACCCCACGACATCGACCAACTCCTGGCCATCATGGCCCGCCTGCGCGACCCCGAAAGTGGCTGTCCCTGGGACATCGAGCAAGACTTCCGCACCATCGCCCCGCACACCATTGAAGAAGCCCACGAAGTCGCCGAAGCCATCGAGCACGGCGACATGGCTGAACTGCGCGACGAGCTGGGTGACCTGCTGTTCCAGGTGGTGTTTCACGCCCGCATGGCCGAAGAGCAGGGCGCGTTCAGCTTTGCCGACGTGGTCGATGCCATCAACGACAAGATGCTGCGCCGTCACCCCCACGTGTTCGGCGACGCAGACATCGCCGACGCTGACGCCCAGACCGCCAACTGGGAAAAACTCAAGGCCGAAGAACGCGCCGCCAAAGGCCAGACCGACACCAGCGCCCTCGCCGGTGTGTCCAAGGGGCTGGGCGCCCTGCAGCGCGCGGTCAAACTGCAAAAACGCGCCGCCCGCGTCGGCTTCGACTGGCCGGCGGTCGAGCCCATCTTCGACAAACTCAACGAAGAAGCCGACGAACTCAAACAAGCCATCGCCAACAACGACCGGGCCAACATCGAAGAAGAAGTCGGCGACCTGTTCTTCGCCCTGACCAACATTGCCCGCAAGCTCGATGTTGATCCCGGCATGGCCTTGCGCGCCTGCAATCGGAAGTTTGAGGAGCGGTTTCGGGCGATGGAACAGCTGGCGGAAGAGCGGGGGCTGGAGCTGGCTGAACTGGATCTGGATGCTCAGGAGGAGATGTACCGCGCGGTCAAGTCGATTTCCTCAGCTTGATGAAAATCGACAACCGAGGCCGAGTATGGGGTAGCACTCGCCAACGAATCTATGTTTTGCCCAAAGAAACCTGACGCATTGCGCATGACTGGCATGTAACCGGACGTCAAAAGGTACCACCGCTGGAATCAGCGAAAAAGGGCGGTTATAGTTCCTGCACTCGGCCCTCAGTTGCAAGACAAAGCTTTCCCGCCTCTTGGCAGTGAATTGCAAGCATTTGCGGGCCTGCATGTGCCGAGCCCTCAGGGCCCTTTGTTTCTGGGCGTGAGGGAATGAAAAGGGGCGATGCCTGTAGTCAATTCATGCGCACCAGCGCAGGAGCAAGATAGATGAGCGCCATCACATCACGTATCAAAGGCATGACCCTGGAGCAAAAGCTCCGGCTCATGGAGGACCTGTGGGAAGACCTGAGCAGAAAAACTGCCGGCCTTGAGCCCCCGGCCTGGCATGCCGATGTCCTGGCCGCGCGAGAGCTCGCTGTCGATAGTGGCCAGGCACAGTTCGAGTCCTGGAGTGATGCCAAAGACAGGATCGAGCGCGACATTCGGTGAAGTCGATCAAAATACTTGAATCGGCCAGAGCTGATCT
>SLJA01000192.1 GCA_007135355.1 Wenzhouxiangella sp. | reverse complement strand
GGCGGCGCGTCCGGCTCTCCCCATTGCAGACGGATCAGGCAGGGCGGGCGGCTTGAGGCCTGGCCGACCACGTGGATGGCCGGAAACTCGCGCTCCAGGCGCTCACCGGAAATCACTTCGAAAGCCGCGCCATGATCGGTTGCCAGCTTTTCGGCCGATGCGGCCAGCTCGGCCGGACCCAGGTCCAGTGCCGGAGTATTAACCAGGTCGCGCACATAGCTTGAGGCCTCGACCAGTGCCCGCAGCTCACGCTGCTCACCATCCGGCACGACCATCCGGACGGACTTTTTCGGCAGCTGCTTGTAGCGGTCAAAGCGGTAGCCACCAAGACCAAAACCGATTCGGGCCAGTTGAATCTCCTCGGCCGGCCAGTCCGGCTCAAAGCGATAATCGCCGTTCGGCAGCACCGCCGGCAAATGGGCCAGTGCCCACAAGCGGTCCTCCGGCTCGCGCCCGCTGAGCACGCGGGCCAGCCCGCCCTCGCTGTCAGGCACCGCCAGCCAGCGTCCGCGTTCGGCCCGGAAACCGGCTGCCTTGACCCAGCGCGACTGGGCGTCATCGGCCGCGCCCAGCCAGTCTTCAAGACCGGCGGCGTCCAAGGAGTCAATGGGGATGGCTGAGGAGGATTCGCTGGTGAACATGGCAGTACTTTTGGGTTGGAGATGAACCAGCGCTCTAGGATACCGCAGGCCTGGCCCGCCGCCAGGTTCCCAACCAGGCCAGCAGCAAGTAAAGCCCTGCCAGCAGCCACAGCTGGATCTGGGCCGGACGCACCTCGTTCAGGGCCGCCCCCATCTGGTGGACGCGCACGAAGCCATCAATTCCCGGCGTTGACGGAATCAGCTGACCCAGGCCGACCAGCCAGTCCGGCATGATCTCGGCCGGCCAGGCGAATCCGGCCAGGAAGATCGCCGGCACGCTGACCAGCATCATGATCTGCATGGCCGTCTCGCGCGAGCGGAACAACTGGCCCAGGGCCAGGCCCAGGAAGGTGACCGCCAGGAAAAACGGCAGCAGCAGCCAGTACACATCCGCGACCCGACCCAAGCGCGGGAAGTCGTAAATCTCGTAGACGACCAGAAGGAAGAAACCCAGCAACACCGCCATCAGCAGCACGTAGGCACCAGCCTGGGCCAGCAGCTCGCGCAGGCCCGAGGCACGCGCCAAACCCTGCTCGCGTCGACCGGCGCCCATCATGCCGATGCCGATCAGAAAGGTCTGCTGCAGAATCAGGATCAGCACCGCCGGCACCACGTAGTTGGCATAGCCGCCGTCCGGATTGAACAACTCGTGCAGGTCGACGGCCAGCGGCTGGGCCAGGGTGTCGGCCAGAAACGGCGGGCGGCCTTCGGCCAGCTTGCGCTCGCGCACGATTTCCGCGCTTAAGTCCTGCACGGCATTGGACATGCCGGTGACGGTCTGTGAGTACAGCACCATGAAGGCCGCATTGCCGAAAGCACCAACCTGAACCGGTCTCTGACGCAAGATATCGCGCTCGAAGTCCGGCGGAATCAGCAACATGCCGGCCGCTTGCATGTCGCGCAATTGGGCCTCGGCCGGGCGCGCTTCGCGGGTCACTTCGATCACTCGGATCTGCTCGGCGGCGTCAACCCGGCGGATCAACTCGCGGCTGTGCGCGCTGCCGTCCTGATCGACCACGATCACCGGCAGGCCGATGGCCACCTGGGCCTGGTACGGCAGTGGATAGAACAGGGCGTAAAAGATGCTGCCGCCGATAATGATCAGGACCACGCCGCGATCGGTCAGGGCGGCGCGAAGTTCAGCAAGAAAGATGCGCCAGACGCTCATCAGCGCGCGCCCCACAGGCCGGGGTCACTGAGCAGGCGCCGCCAGCGCCTGGCCACCAGCAGCGGCAGGAGCAGGAACGGCAGCAGCCACAGCAGATGCGGTAGGCTGACCGCCACCGATGAGCCCATGGCCAGCTGGCCGGTCTGGAGCTTGAGGTAATGCCCCAGCGGCAGCAGGTTGGACCAGACACTGGCAAAGCCGCCAATGGCTTCGGCCGGAAAAGTCATGCCGGAGTAGGCAAAGGCAGGACTGATGACGACGCTGGCGATACTGGTCGCCATGCGCAGATTGCCGAACAAACCGGCCAGAAACACGCCCAGACCCATGCACGCGGCGGTCAACACCACCCATCCGCCCAGCCACAGCCCGGCCTGCCCGCGCACCTCCAGACCCAGCGCCTGGGCCGAGAAGGCCAGCAGGGCCACGCCGGCCAGCGCAAACCAGACGAAGTAGGGCAGCAATTTGCTCAGCAGGGCTCGCCAGGGATTGCCATTGGCCGATCGTAGCCACTCGCCCGCCGTGCCTTCGCGCAGTTCGCGGCCGGTCACGTCGATGGCAACGATCACGACCAGAATATGCAGCAAGGTGACGATCAGCGGCAAAGCCAGGAAGCGCGCGAAATCCAGGCCCGGATTGAACAACGGATGGTTTTCCGTGCGCACCGGCGGAAACACGCCCTGGGCCAGGCCGATGCCGGCGCCGACAGTACCGATGGCGGTGCGCACCTCGCGCATGATGACGTTGCCCGCGGTCAGCATCTGGCGGTTGTAGTACAGCTGCACTCGGGGCGCCTCGCCGCGCAGTACATCCCGGTGCAGATCCGGCGGCAGGGCGACCACGGCAAACACCTCGCCGCGACGCACGGCACTGCCGGCGGCCCTGAGATCGGCCGGAAATCTGTGCACTTGAACACCCGGCGTGGCGTCCAGGCCGCGAATGATCTGGCGCGAAAGGTGGCTTTGGTCGTAGTCCAGTATGGCCACCGGCAGTTCGGTCGGCGCGCGCTCGACGAACAGCGCAATCAGCAGACCGGGCAGCACAAACGGCGCGATCACAACCAGGAACCACAGCCGGGGCGTGTGAACAAAACGGTTCAGTTCGCGGCTCAGGACGGTGCGCATGTCACTTCACCATCCAGGTTTAGGCGCAGAGTTCGAGTCCGGCGGGCAGTTTTGCCAGAGGTTTGCCGTCCAAAAAGCACCGGGCGTTTTAGGGGGCCGGCGCGGTATGGCGCCGCCTTTCCGCCCGTCAAGGGGCTTTACGAGTGTCTGGGGTCGGCGGGGCATGGGGTCGCCTTTCCGCCCGCCAAGGGGCTTTACGCGATCGGCGAGGCGGATGGTTTGCTGGCGCCTGGGTGCCACTGAGACTGCATCTCTGTAACTTGAGCGCTCAGTGGTTTCGACAAGGGTTCTTGCAGCCGACGGATGCGGCT
>SLJA01000093.1 GCA_007135355.1 Wenzhouxiangella sp. | reverse complement strand
TTGAGCGGACCGCGGCTGCGCTGGCGCGGCGGCCTGGCGGTGGCCGGCACCGGCCTGTTGTTCGCCGCCGGGCTGGTGCTGCTGCAGACCCAGGACCCGCGCCAGTGGGGTGTTCCCGGCGCGGACGGGGAGGCCGATTTCCGCCCGGCCCTGACGCGCACCGCGTCCGGCAACCACATTCCGGCCGAGAGCCTGATGATGGACCACTACTGTGCGAACTGCCACGCCGACGTGCACGAGCAGTGGTCGCATTCGGTCCATCGCTTTGCCTCGTTCAACAATCCCGTCTATCGTTTTGCGGTCAACAACACCCGACAGGCCGCGCTGGAGCGCGACGGCAACGTCGAGGCGGCCCGTTTCTGCGCCTCCTGTCATGACCTGGTGCCCTTGCTCAGCGGCCGCTTCGATGATCCGGACTTCGACGACATCAATGACCCGACCGCGCATGCCGGCATTACCTGCACCTCCTGCCACGCCATCACGCACGTCAACAGCGTGCGCGGCACCGGTGATTTCACCATCGAGGAGCCGATCCATTACCCCTTTGCCTACAGCGACAATCGTTTTTTGCAGTGGGTCAACGCCCAGTTGATCAAGGCCCGGCCGGATTTCCACAACCGGACCTTTATCAAGCCGCTGCACCAGAGCGCCGAGTTCTGTTCGACCTGCCACAAGCTGCATCTGCCGGAGGAATTGAATCACTACCGCTGGCTGCGTGGCCAGAATCACTATGACTCCTTCCTGCTCAGCGGCGTCTCCGGCCACGGTGTGGCCAGTTTCTATTACCCGGCCCAGGCCGAGCCGAACTGCAACGCTTGTCACATGCCGCAGGTGGCGTCGAACGACTTCGGCGCCCGCGTGCGCGACGGCTCCGGCGTCTATACCGTCAGTGACCACCTGTTCCCGGCTGCCAACACCGCCATTGCCTACCTGCTCGATCTGCCCGACTCGGTCATCGCCCAGCATCAGGACATGCTCCAGGGGGCCGTTCGTGTCGACCTGGTCGCGCTGCGCCGCGGCGGCGAGATCGACGGTGAACTGATCGGGCCGCTACGGCCCCGGGTGCCCGCGCTGGTGCCGGGCGAGACCTACCTGTTGCAGGTAGTGCTGCGCAACCTGACTACCGGCCATCACTTCACTCAAGGCACGGCGGATTCCAACGAGGTCTGGGTCGAGGTCGAGGTGGTGCACGAGGGGCGCATCATCGCCCGCAGCGGCGGGCTGTCGCCGCGGGAACGATCGGTCGATCCCTGGTCGCATTTCGTCAATACCTGGATGCTGGATCGCGAGGGACGGCGCATTGATCGACGCAATGCCGAGGACATCTTCATCCCGCTCTATGACCACCAGATTCCACCCGGCGCGGCCGATCTGGTCCACTACCGGCTGAACGTGCCCGAAGGCATTTCCGGCGAGCTCAGCGTGACCGTGCGCCTGAATTACCGCAAGTTCGATGTCGTGCTGATGCGCCATGTCGAGGGCGAGGCTTTCGTGGCCAACACGCTGCCGATCACCGTGGTGGGCGAGGACCGGGTGGTGTTTCCGCTGGGTCACGAAGCCGCTGCAGTCCAGGTGGACGCCAAGCCCGTGCCCGAATGGGAGCGCTGGAACGACTACGGCATCGGCGCCTTGCGCAAGCCGCTCAATCGCCAGCTGCGCCAGGCCGAGGAAATTTTTGCCCGCGTTGAGGCGCTCGACAAGGCCCAGGGCGCGCTCAACCTGGCCCGGGTGTACCTGGCCGAAGGCCGGCTGGCCGAGGCGGCGGCCGCGCTGGAGCGGGCCGCCGTCCACCCGGAGCCGGCATACCCCTGGTCGCTGGCCTGGTTCGGCGGCCAGCTGCTGTTCCAGGAGGGCCGCTACGAGGGTGCCATCCGGGCCTTCCAGGCGCTGGTCGACACGGCCTTTCCGGAGGCGCGCCGCCGCGGTTTTGATTTTTCACGCGACTACCGGCTGCTCAACCAGCTCGGACTGGCCTGGCTGGAATCGGCCCGCGGCGACGTGGCAGCGCTGGCCCAGGCGCAGTCCTGGTTCGAGGCGGCCCTGGTCCAGGATCCGGAAAATGCCACCGCGCACTACAACCTGGCCCAGCTGCATCGCCTGCTGGGCGACGAGGTGCGGACCGCCTGGCACGCCGCGCGCCACCAACGCTATCGAGTCGACGACAACGCCCGCGACCGGGCGGTGGCGGCGGCCCGGCGGGCCAATCCGGCGGCCGATCATGCCGCCGATCCGGTCGTGATCTACGACCTGCAACGGCCGGGCGGTCTCGAATATGGGTCCAGTTCGTATGGGCCCCGCGGGTCGCGCAATGATGAGGAATGGGTGAGCCGATGAGCGAGCGTGCCCAACACGGTGGTGAGCGCATCACGCGCGCGTTTTGGGGCTCGTTGTTGGTCCTGCTGGTCCTGGTCGGCTTGATTGCCGCAGTAGTGTTGCTGCGCTGGCTGATGCAGCCGCCCGAACCCATGCCGGTGGAGGAGGCTCGCGTTGATCTGTCCGACCTGCTGGCCCGGCCGGACCTGCCGCCGGCGCCGGCGGCGCGCCTGGTCGACATCACCGAAGCAGCCGGCATCGATTTCGTGCATGTCAACGGCGCTTTCGGCGAGCGCCTGCTGCCGGAAACCATGGGCGGCGGCGTGGCCTTTCTCGACTTCAACAACAACGGCCACCAGGACCTGCTGTTCATCAACTCAAGCCCCTGGCCGTTCGGGCCGCAGACCGAACCCGCGCCGGACAGTCTGCGCCTGTACGCTAACGACGGTTCCGGCCGCTTTCGCGAGGTGACCGCCGAAGTCGGGCTGGACGGATTTTCCTTCTACGGCATGGGCGTGGCCCTGGCCGACGTGACCGGCAATGGTTACCCCGACCTGTTCGTCACCGCGGTCGGACCAAATCGGTTCTTCATCAATCACGGCGGCCACTTCGAGGAGGCCACCGCGCAGGCCGGACTGGCCGGCGGCGAGGACAGCTGGGGCACGGGCGCGGCCTTCTTCGACGCCAACGGCAACGGCTATCTCGACCTGTTCGTGGCCAACTACGTCGAGTGGTCGCGCGAGATCGATATCGAGGTGGACTATCGCCTGACCGGTATCGGCCGCGCCTATGGCCCGCCGACCAACTTCCAGGGTGTCCAGTCCTACCTTTATTTCAACAACGGCGACGGCACCTTCCGCGACGTCAGTGCCGAAGCCGGCATCCACGTCAACCACGCCGCCACCGGCGAGCCCGAGGGCAAGGCGCT
>SLJA01000273.1 GCA_007135355.1 Wenzhouxiangella sp. | reverse complement strand
GTACACATGCTCGACATGCGAACCGAGCGCGCTGTTGCCATCGCCGAAGGTCCAGAAGTAGTAGAGCTGCTCACCCGTGGCGAAGGCACTCAGGTTGACGGCCTGGCCGGCAAAGACCGGCCCGTCGCTTTCCGCGACCAGGTCGGTGGGCGGATCGACCGGCAGCGGCTCGACATCGGTGGCGCGCAGCACCACCTGGTTGCCCTGGTAGAGCGCTTCAAAAAAGATCGGAGACGGGTTCGGAACCGTGACCGCCACCTGGTCGAAAAAGCGGGTGCAGCCCTGGCTGCAGGTCATAACGACAAACTCGTCGCCGACCTGGATGTCGCCGACAAACGCGCTGTCGATATGAATAGCGAGGGCGCCGCGCAGCTCGGTTGGACTGTCGCCCTGGATCTGCAGCTGGCCAAACCCCACGCCCGGCTGCGGGTCGTCGCTGACCAGCCTGGCGTAGAACTGGCTGGTATCAGCCAGGCTCAGGTTGCCGTTGATCCGGATCACCCCGGCCTCATAACTGCCGCCCGTGCCCGAGCCGAGGAAAATGCCATTGTCGATGTCGACATCGGCGTTGATCACGCCGTGCCCGTAGAGCCGGCTGTTTTCGAACACCAGCGGCGTCTGGGAATGGACGACGCCGTCGTTCAGGATCAGGCGCGCCCCCTGCCACGGCTGGCTCTGGCTGGAATGACGGGTGAAGCGCAGACTGCCTTCCTGAACGTCAATGACGCCGCTGTTTTCGATGGCGATGCCTTCGATGGTCGCCTCTTCGGCGCCCGTTTTGAGCAGACTTCCCCGGTTGTCAAAAACGCCATGCACCGGGTCTGAGCCACCCAAACGATAACTCAGCAGCCGCTCACCCTGAATCTCGAAGGTCGCGCCGGGGTGGTTGACAAAGCGGGCGGTGGGGTGGCGGAGATAAAAAGTGCCGCTTTCGTAAATAGCCGTTCCGTGGTGGTTGATGATCCCCCGCTGGGCAATGGCCGATATACCGGAATGGAGCGTGATGCCGCCCAGGACATTCAGGGTAAAGTTTCCGGCAAACTGCTGGCCGATGGCGCCGGTATGCCAGTCGAAGCTGTCGGCAACCGTCAGGCTGCCGTCAACCCCTTCAATGAACTTGCCCGACCCACTCTGCATGTGCAGGCTGCCGGTGAAGGCGTCGGTATCGATGCGCAAGCGGCAGGGGCAGGAGGTCGCGTCGCTGACGCGGGTCAATCCGGTCACGTCATAGGTCATGCCGGCATTCAGGGTCCAAGGTCCGTTCTGGAAGAAGCGCACCTCACCCTCGCCGCTGATCGACGAGACTTCGGCAAAAACCTCGGAGTTCCCTACCAGGATCAGAAACCCACCGGCTGCCACATTGAAGCTGCCCTCATGCGGGTCAGTCGAGGAACCTCCCCTCATCATCATGATGCCTTCCTCGACCTCGATCGAACCATTGTTGATCAAACGAGGCCCGCCAAAGATATTCCCGGAATTTTGGAACCCGGCAAAATTGGCCCGCCCCAGCCCGATCTTGTAAAGACTGCCTTCGTTGAAGAATCGCGAGTCTGAGCTGGAGCTGCTGGATGAGAATCTCAGATCGCCGCCTGTGGAATCGGCAGTGAAGCTAGCGCCAATCTCATTGTAGAAGAAGGCTGGCGGGGTGGTCGTTTCTGGCCTGAGCTGCCAAAGACCGCTGGTCCAGACTGCAGACCCCTGGTTGCGAATGCTCACACCAGCAAAAACCATGTCGCCACCGGTCAGCAGGAGGTTTTCGGTAACGGTCAGGCTGTTCTGACCAGCCCCCGTGGATTGAATTCTGCCGCCTTCGAAGGTCAGATCACGGATGGTGAGATGGCCTGACAGACTGACAATGCCAGCATCGACCGTCACGGCGTCGGTCTCACCCGGCACCCCGCCGTTGCAATCGCTCCAGTTGGCCGGCTCGTCCCAGGCGCCGGTGCCGCCGAACCAGATACAGTCGGCCGCGAGCGCGCCGACGGGCATCAGCAGGCTCAGCCCGCTGACCAGAAAAAGTGGCTGAAGGACGTCACGAAGCCAGTCTGAACGCATCGGGGGTCACCATTCATCGTCATAGCCTCGAGCGTGCCTGAAGCGGGCCGGGCTTTCCTGAAGAAACCTTGAAGAAAGCTTGAAGACTTGATCTCCCCGCAGCGAGCTTCCAGCTACAGACTGGTTACGTCCGATGGCCGGAACCGCGGAACTTCTGCAACGACCCCATCGAGCTGGATGAGCGTGGCGAAGCGGCTGCGACGACCTGCTCTTGCATGCACACGTCGCGCCGGCCGACATGGCCAAGTCCGAAGCAATGTGCGGAAGCTACCTGCACCCCGAGCTCTACGGTCAGCATGCAAATGCTGGCTGAAAACTGCATCGAACTTCCCGCCACGCGTCAACAGACGGACCTCGCCGATGAGAGTTTGAAGCGGCAACGTTTCTCTTAGGGCATCGAACCAATGAAGGGTAGTCCATTCCCTTTCCGCAAGGCCAGTCGAGCGGCTAGCAAGTGGCGCATGTTTCGGCCTGTTTTCGGATGTTGTGACTAAGGAAAGCCAACAGTCGAAGCGGGAAGGCTCTCCGGCTGATTGCTGACGCAGCCGGCCGCAAGGACGTCGGCTCTCATTCTGTTACCGCAGAGCAAGACACGGAGTACGCCATCAATGAAAAACCGAGTTCAACGCCTAAATCTAGTGGTCATGCTCAATTGCGCGGCACTTGTGATGCTGATGCCGACGCCTTCGGCCATGGCCGCCAACTATTACATCGGCAACGATGCCGCCTGTGATACTGACCGCATCACCGTGGCACTGTTCCTGGCGGCTTTCTCCGCGGATGCCAACCCGGTGTTTTATATCTCGACAAGCAAGCCTGACGAGACCGCCGAGCTGTCAGTGGCCTATGCCGCGCTGCAAACTGCAGAATTTCGCGGTGGCTACAACAGCTGTCAGGCGGCCATCAACGGCTCGGCACCAACCGGAGGACGCTCGTTCATTCGCTCCAACGCCTTGGCTACCGGTGCAAATCGTCGTGTTATGCGCATCGGCAGCGCCAGCAATTCACCGACCGTACGTTTCTATGATGTGACCATCGCCGGCGGGCGCCTGGATAGCACCGTGATTCCCGTTGGATACGGCGCTGGTTTGTTTGTCGATTCCGGCATAGTTCAAATGTTTCGCACCTGGGTCGAGGGCAATTGGACCAACCCGGCCAACAGCCAGTCGCGCGGTGGCGGCGTGGCGGT
>SLJA01000131.1 GCA_007135355.1 Wenzhouxiangella sp. | reverse complement strand
CCCAGGTCAAGATCCCGGTCTGGATCATCTGGGTCGGCCTCGTTGCCGCGGCGGTGCTGGGGCGTCTGAAGCCTGTTTTCTGAGGGACCAGGGACCAGGGATCAGGGGCTAGGGGCTAGGGGCTAGGGAGCATCGGCGATCTTTGCCCATCCAGTGGCCAGGCCAACGCCGGAAAGAGAGAATCGCCGATGCTCCCTGACCCCTGACCCCTGACCCCTGAACCCTGAACCCTGAACCCCAGCCCCTGACCCCTCAAAAAAGTCAGTCAACCAGGCTCCCAGGATTGAACAAACCCTGCGAATCCAGCTGTCGCTTGATCGCATCGAACAGCGCGAGTGCCGCTGGATTTCGCCCCTTCCGGTAGCTGTAGAACTTGCCCAGCTGAAAGTGCACGGCGCCATGGGTGCGCAGGGTGTCAGCCATGCATCGGCGCAGGCGGGCAACCTGTTCGCGCGCGGCCGGGTTGGCGTCAGGTTCACCGATGCGGGCCAGGTGCCGCGGCTCCACCCGGCGTTTGTGGTAAACGGTATGCGAATCCGGCCAGTAGAAAACCGGCTCGATCAGCGTGGCCTGGGCGGCGACCGTCGCGTAGAGAAAACCCACCCGGATGGCATGCGCCTCCAGGCAGGCTTGCTCCTCGTCCATGACGGACTGCAGGGCAGCAAAACAATCCGCAGCCTGACTGTGGGGGACAATGCCATGCACGGGCAACCAGCGCTCGCCGGCCGGCCCCAACATGGTGTTCGGGGGCGC
The DNA here is from genome assembly GCA_007135355.1 of Wenzhouxiangella sp. Classification (GTDB taxonomy): domain Bacteria; phylum Pseudomonadota; class Gammaproteobacteria; order Xanthomonadales; family Wenzhouxiangellaceae; genus Wenzhouxiangella. The sequence goes on along the minus strand of SLJA01000131.1, from coordinate 11,744 downwards.
GAAGGGCGCGCCGCGCAGGGCCCGCGGAATCGAGCCGGGGACTTCCTTGCCATGCTTGATCAGCCCCCGGGCACGCTTGACCCGATCGGCCAGTGCCGCCGCTGAATCGGCCTCGATCACCGCATGGGCCGAGTAGGCCGAGGTATCCAGAAAGCCGCGGCCGCGCGCGGCCAGTTTCACCCCGGACATCAAGCCCTGGCGCTTGACCACCTGGGCCATGGTGCCGGCGTCTTCGGCCAGTGAAGCCCGTTTCATGCGCATCTCGGCCAGCAGCGGATCGAAGCCGAAGCATTCCGAGGCCAGTCCCGCCCGGGCCAGTTCGGCCATGGCGATAAACATGGCTTTTGCGTCGGGAAACTGCCACGACAGGTAGTCGGCATGGGTCGGCGCTTCGAGCAGGCGCAAACTGGCCTGCAGCTTGATCCCCAGCGTGCCCGCATCGGCGATGAACAGGCCGGTCAGGTCAGGGCCAAAGTAACGGAAGAACGGTGCCGTATCCGGTGCCGCGGCCGCACCCGTGCGCAGCACATCACCAGAGATCGTTGCCACGTCCAGACCCAGTACGCTGTCGCCGATACTGCCGTGAAGGCCCGATCCCAGGAAGACGCTGCCCTGCGACAGGGCGCCGCCCAGAGTGGCTTCCAGACCCGACAGCGGCCCGAAATATGGGGTGCGCAGGCCCAGGGGTTCGAGCGCTGTGTACAGTTGCGCCCAGGTCACTCCGCACTCTGCGATCAGATAGCGGTCTTTCCGGTTGATCTCGATGATGCGGTTCAGGCGCGAGGTGTCGATCAAGACACAGCCTGAGCGGTCGGCGAGAAACGCGTCTGTATAGCTCAGACCGCCGCCGCGAGCAATCATCGGGATACCGGCGTTGGCCAATCGCGGAATCAGCGCCAGAAGCTGTTCCCGGGTAGCGGGAGCCAGCACCGCCAGCAGCGGCGCACCCTGGGCAAAGACATCGTGGGCGTGGTAGTCCAGCTCGGCCTGCTCGGTGATGACGGTTCGGTCTCCGTGTTGCCGGCGCAGTTGCTGGATCAGGGCGTCGATATCGGGGGGAATCGGGGTCATTGCGGTTTGTCCGGCGAATGGAGGTTCGGGTTAGGCCACAAAGCGCACGGGCAACGGGTTCTTAGTCACCGGTTCCTTTCCTGGCCCTGGGATGGGTCTGGTCATAGACTTTGGCCAAATGCTGGAAGTCCAGATGGGTGTAGATCTGGGTGGTCGAGAGGTTGGCGTGGCCCAGCAGTTCCTGCACGGCTCTCAGGTCACCGGAGGACTCCAGGATGTGCGAGGCGAAGGAATGGCGGAGCTGGTGCGGGTGCACGCGCTGATCCAGGCCTTGCTGCCGCGACCAGTAGGCGACGCGCTTCTGGATGGCGCGCACGGTCAGTGCTTTGCCGGTCAGACTGGTAAAGACCCGCGCCTCGCTGCCGTCGCCCAGTGTCTGATGGATGCTACGCCAGCGCTTGAGGGCGGCGAGTGCATGCCGGCCGACCGGCACCATGCGTTCGCGCTGACCTTTGCCGATGACCCGCACCATGCCCGCGCTGAAGTCGAGCCGGTCCCAGGTCAGACCGGCGAGTTCGCTGACGCGCAGGCCCGAGGCATAGAAAAGCTCCAGCATGGCCCGATCGCGCGCACCGATCTCGCTGTGGTCGGGAATATCGAGCAGGGCAAGGACCTGATCGATATCCAATACTTCCGGTAGACGCCGCCGTACCTTGGGTGCCCGCACGGACTGAGTCGGGTCGTCTCTGAGTTGATTCTGATCGCGCAGGAAACGGAACAGGCGGCGCACGGCGGACAAACGCCGCTGCACGCTGCGTGGACTTAAGCCGCGCCGGTGTTCACCGGCGGCAAAGGCGCGAATGTCGTTCTGGTCGATTTGCCTGACGACCAGCCGATCATTGCGCCGGGCCCAGTCCAGCAGGCGAGCGAGGTCGCGCCGATAGGCATCCAGTGTGGCAGCACTCAGACTGGCTCCGAGCTGGTCGAAGAACGCCTGTATGGCGTCGTCGAGAAGAAGTTGGCCGTTGTCATCAGGCGCGCTTGCGATCGTCTGTCTCCAGGCGCTTGAGGCGGAAGGCGATGGTGGCGCTCAGCAGCTCCAGGAACAGCGTTCCCATGGCCGGATGAAAGCGGTCTTCGCGTTCCGATCCGATCGCCAGCAGGCCCAGGCCAGGGACGGGTACCAGCGCGCTAGAGCCGATGGCCGTGGATTGCCTTGGGAACAAGAACTCGGCTTTCTTGCGCGTCAGCCGCCCGCAATAGGGCAGGCTCTTGTCAAGCAGCTTGTCGAACCAGTCCGGTCGCGTGCCGGCATGAATGTGAACGCAATCCAGGTCATCGAGATCCGGATGCGCATCGACCAGGTGCAAACTCGCCATTTCGGCGCTGAAATCCCGTGCCAGCAATTTGAACAGGCGGGTGACGAAGCTGGCGTTGGACTCGGCGGTCATCACCTCCAGTGTGAGCTGGTGCAGGCGCTGCATCAGGCGCTCGTTGTCGCCGGCGATGGCCGCAAGCTGCTTGAGCTGGTGTTCCAGCTGTTCGTTGCGCTTGCGCAAACGCGATACTTGGTGCTGAATCAAGGAGGTGCTGCGCGGATCCTCCGGCCATTGCAGATGGTCGATCAGCTCCGGGTAGTGCCGTAGCAAATCGGGGTGATCGCGCAGGTAATCGGCAACCTGCTCTGCATTCAAGCTCATATTGTCGCTCATGGCATTGTTCCGTCGAAAACCCGCCGGGCGGGACCCTTCATCAGGATTGGATGACGCGCACCGCGCCAATTTATCACAAGCGCGCCGCCGGGCTGTTCGACACGTACAGGCGGCTGGACCAGATCCTGGTGGATCAACCATGCGGCCGTGGCGCAGGCGGCGCTACCGCAGGCAAGCGTTGGGCCAACTCCGCGCTCGTGCACGCGCAGCACCACTCGGTCTGGTGCTTCCACGCAAGCAAAGCTGACATTGACCCCGTCTGCGAAACAGGCGAGTTGGCTCAGTTCGCGCCCGGTTTGTTCGACCAGTTCCGGCGCGGCGGGATGTTCCAGCAGAATGATCAGGTGAGGGTTGCCGACACTGACCGTGCCCAGACCCAGACAACCCGGAATAGGCGGCACAAGCTGCTCCAGCGGTTCTCGGGTTTGAAGGCCGACGGTTGCGGGGTCGAAGTTGGGCAGCCCCATGCCGGCGCTAATGGCGTGCGCGCTTTCGATCTCGGCCGACACAGGGCCGGAAGCGGTCTCGAGTACAAAGTGTTTTTGGTCGGGATTGGACTGGTGCAGCCACAGGGCAACGGCGCGCATGCCGTTGCCGCACTGTTGTGCGTGGGAGCCATCGGCGTTGTAGATTTGTACTCGGCAATCCGCGTCGGCGGTGTCTGCCGAGTGGAGGGTCAAAAGCTGGTCGAAGCCGATGCCCGTATGGCGGTCAGCCAGCATCCGAACCAGTGCTGCGGCGGGGTCTGCGCCGCCAGCGCGCAAGTCCAGCAGGACGAAGTCGTTGCCAAGCGCTTCGAGCTTGGAAAAATTCAATCCGGAAGCTGAATGGCTCATGGCGCGGCGATAAAACCGCTGACCATCCAGTGTCGCTCAGTGGGGCGGCTGAGTTGGAGGTTGCTCAGGCCCGCGCGCTCGAACTGCTGGCGTACTTCCTCAATGGTCCAGGCGGCCAGCAAACTGTTGTAGAAATCGTCGCGCAGCACCGGCGGGGCATCGGCGGCATGTTGATCGACCAGCCAGCGCGCCCGCGCCACCGAATCTGGTCGATGCAGGTCCATGATCTGCACATAGGCACCCGGCCGGGCCAGCATGGCCACGCTGTGCCACAGGCTCATGGGGTCGGGCAGGTGGTGCAGCAGACTATTCGACAGCACGGCGTCATAAAGGCCGTCCGGGCAGCCTTCGGGAAGTCGCGCATGCACCAGGTCGATGCGCTGCCGCAGGCCGGCATGCTCGACCGCCTGGCGCGCCAGCGCCAGCATGTTGGGTCCGGCATCCAGCGCCGTGATGTGCCACCCGGGCAGTGCCGCGGCCAGCCGCAGGCAGATGTCTCCGGGCCCGCAGCCCAGATCAATGAGCCGCCCGCTGCCGCTACCGCCGAGTTGTTCCTTGACCGCGTCGGTAAACAACTGATTGGGCTCGGAGAAGTCGGCTTCGGCGTAGGCGCGCGCCTGGGCCGGTGCATCCATCAGTTCAGGTTCGGGAATTCTCTGCATGATGCTCTTCGCTTTCGTCCGGTTCGGACGCAGCAGCCGGGTTGGCCGATTCGGTAGGCAGGTAAAGGTCGTCTTTCAAGCCGCACGCGGAAAGCAGCGGCAGGCTCAGCACCAACAGCAGGAGTACAGGTACACTTGCGCGCATGAATTCTCGAGATCAGCAACCGCTTGAATGTGTGGTCCGCACGACCGGGCCGGATCCGCGGCACGTCGTCATCTGGTTGCACGGCCTGGGTGCCGACGGCCACGACTTCGTGCCGATTGTACCCCACCTGAACAGCGCCGCTGTCCGACCGGTGCGCTTCGTTTTTCCGCATGCGCCGGTCAGACCGGTGACGGTCAACGGCGGCATGGTGATGCGAGCCTGGTACGACATCCTGGGCCTGGAGATCGATCGTGATCAGGATCAGGCCGGCATTCATGCCTCGCTGGCCCAGGTGAACGCGCTGATCGATGCCGAGATTGCCAAGGGCATCGCGCCGAACGACATCATTCTGGCCGGCTTTTCACAAGGCGGTGCCATCGCCCTGCGCTGTGGTCTAACGCGGGAGCAGCCGCTGGCCGGCATCATGGTGTTGTCGGCTTATCTGCTCGAGGCCGACACGCTGCGGCAGTGGGCCCATCCAGACTCGGCACAGGTGCCGATTTTCATGGGTCACGGCAGCCAGGATCCGATCGTGCCCGTGGGCCTGGGAGAAGTCAGTGCCCGCCGCCTGCGGCAGGCCGGCCACCGCGTGGATTGGCAGACCTGGCCGATGCCGCATTCGGTCTGTCCCGAGGAGATTGCAGCGATCGATCGTTGGCTTAAGCGTTGCTGGTCGTGAAAGACCCGCTGAGCGTGGTCGTGGTCGATGATGAGGCACCGGCGGTGCGTCGGTTGACCCGGATGCTTGCGGATAGCCCCTGGGCCCGCTGCGTCGGAGAGGCTTGCAACGCGGCCGCGGCGCTCGATATTTGCCGCGAGCAGCATCCCGACCTGGTCTTGCTCGATGTGGAAATGCCGGGTATGGATGGCGTTGATGCCGCCCGTCGGCTCCGTTCACTGGATCCGGCGCCGTTGATCATTTTCGTGACGGCTTTTGAGCGCTACGCCGTCGATGCGTTCGACGTGCAGGCGCTGGATTATCTGGTCAAGCCTGTTCGGGCCGAGCGCCTGGAGCAGGCCCTGCAGCGCGCGGCACGCGCCCGCGACCTCGGTCCCAGGCGCGCCGCGACACTGACAGCCAGGCTGGGGGAAAAGCTGAGCGCCATTCCCCTGGATGATATTCGCGTGCTGGTGTCGGAAGACAAGTACACCTGCGTCCACTACCTGGGAGGCCAGGCGCTGATAGAAGACTCTTTGTTGAGCCTGGAAGAACGATTTCCGGACCGCTTTATTCGCGTTCACCGCGCGGCGTTGGTGTCGCGCGCGCATTTGCGTGCCATTTACACGGATGACCGTGGGCATGAGCGCGTCGAAGTGGCGCAGTGCTCGTGCAGCCCCGAGGTCAGCCGCCGCAATGTGGCTTCGGTGCGACGCCTGCTGAAATCCTGAACATCACGCAACAGGAGGATCGAATGCCGACCATCATCACGCTGGCTACCCGCCAATCGAAGCTGGCCCTTTGGCAAACCGAGCACGTTGCCGCCGAGCTGCGCCGTCATCACCCAAAACTGGAAGTCAGGCTGCTGCCGCTGAGTACCCGCGGCGATGAAGTGCTCGACCGCTCGCTGTCGGAAATTGGCGGCAAGGGGGTGTTTCTGAAGGAGCTGGAGCGCGCGTTGCTGGACGGAGCAGCCGACGTGGCGGTGCATTCGCTCAAGGACGTTCCGGCCGAGTCGCCGCCGGGACTGGATTTGTCGGTGGTGATGCCGCGCGCGGATTGGGCCGACTGGTGGTTGACGGCGGATGGTCGAGCACCGAGCGAACTGCCCGCCGGGGCGCGTGTCGGTACCTCCAGCCTGCGGCGCCAAAGTCAACTTTTGCGGGCTTGGCCGCATCTGCAAGTGGTGCCCATCCGGGGCAACGTTCAAACCCGGCTCGGACTGATGAGCAGCGGCCAGGTCGATGCGGTGATCCTGGCCGCGGCCGGTCTGCAGCGGCTCGGTCTGCCCTTGACCCACCGGCTGGCCTTGACCCCGCCGGCATTTCTACCGGCCCCGGGACAAGGAGTGATCGTGACCCAATGTCGCGCCGGGGATGAGGCGGTCAAGCGTCTGTTGGCTCCGCTGGAATGCTCGCGCACGCGTGCCCAGGTGAGTGCCGAGCGCGCGGTGGTAGCGGCCATGGGCGCCGATTGTCGCATGCCGCTGGCAGCGCTGGCCCGGCTGAACGACCGGGGTGAGCTGGAACTGAGCGCCCGATTGTGCAGTCCAGATGGCAAGCAGGCCGTGGAAACCAGCGTGTCCGGAGCGCGTTCCGACGCCGCCGTCATGGGGCGTCAGGCCGGGGACTACATTCTGGACCACGGCGGGCGTGAAATCATCGCGGCCCTCGAACCTTTGCTGTCGAGTAAATAATTTCGCCTTTGGACTGGACATTGTGCTCAGAAACTGGCACCATTTCCAAAAGTCAGGAACGGGGGAGTCACGATTTGCTTTCCGGGCGCCATCCACGACCTACGCTGTTGAGGTGCGTCCCCCTACTGCCAACGCCAACACGCAAGCCCCCAGCATCTTGGCGGCTTAGGTCAGGCGCCCGGAGTCTAACGACATGAGAAAAGCCTGCACATAGCAGGCTTTTTTCATTAGGGGAGTGCTGGAAATGGCCATTCTGGTGACGCGCAGCGGCCCTGCCGGCCGCAATTTTGCCCAGCGTCTTGCTGCTGACGGTTATGCGGTGGCGCACTATGCACCCGTTGAACCTGGCCCGCCGGCAGCGCCGGCGACGGTCCGGCGCCAGCTGCTGGACGCCCTCCCGATCGATATTCTCATCGCCCCTTCGGCGCAGTCCCTACGCCAGCTTTCGCAGCTGCTCACGCTCGATCAGCTCGGCGCGCCAGTGGTCGTAGTTCCCGGTCCAGGTAGCGCCAAGGTGGCCGCCGATCTTGGTTTTGGCCGGATTGTTTTTCCGACCCTGGAGGGGAGTAGCGAGCGGATCCTGGAATTGCCGGAACTGGCCGATGTCGCCGGTGCACGGGTGGTCATTGCGGCGGCGGCGGGCGGCCGGTCGCTGATTCAACAGCGACTGCGAGCCCAGGGCGCGAGGGTGCGGCGGCTGGAAGTTTATCAGCGTGTGGCGGTGCCGCCGACGCCGGATATCCTGCAGGCTCTCAGCGACCAACAGTCCTGGGTGACCCTGCTTGCCAGCGGCGGAGCGTTATCTGCTCTGCGGCAGCAGCTACCGCAACAGTGCTGGCTGCGGCTGGTTTCACAGGCGATGATCGCACCCTCCGCGCGTGTCGCCCAACAGGCCGAGGCAGCTGGATGCAACGCGGTCATCACCGCTTCGGGCGCGGATGATGATTCGATGCTGACAGCTTTGGGTAGAGTTGGCCCACGGTATTCCGCGGTGCGGTACCCTTTATCCGACCACTCATGATCCGGCGCGTGATCTTGTTCATGAACGAAAAACCACAGCACAACGAAAAACCGGGGCCGCTGGTGCTGGCGTCCGCCGGCTCTTCATCGGGAACTGAGCTGGATCGGCGCAAACGAGCTCGTGTCGCTGCGCGCTTACGCAGCTGTATCGTGGCCTGCTGGGCTCTCGCGGTTGCGTTGGTCTGGGCGGGCAGTGCCGGGCCGCTGATAGCGGACCTTGCAGCGTTTGACGAGCCGGTCAGCGAGTCTGAATCTGTGGCCTCGGAGCCGCCTGATGCCCCGGCTTCGGACTTGCCCGACGCGGATGACCTTGCCCTTCGGCTGGAGGCGCTGGAGCAAGAAACCGAACGATTGTCCGATTATGCAGCGCAGCTGAGCCAAGGCCTGGAGGCCATGGCTTCCAAGCTAGAGCGGTCGCTCAGCGGCATGGAAGAACGAGCCGACGTCCAGCGTCAGGCTGAGGTCGAGCTTCGGCGTCAGATCGTGATGCTTGAGGCTGCCGCGCTCCTGAGCCTGGGTCAGCAGCAGGCGGAACTGATTGCGGATGTCGATGGCGCGGTTGCAGCCTACCGACGAGCCCAGGTTGTGCTGACGGAGCTTGACGACGCCCGGCTCGATCGGGTCCGGCGCGCGCTGGCGCGCGAACTGGATGCTTTGGAGTCACTGCGTGTTCCGGATCCGGCTCAGGTCATGGCGCGTCTGGAGCGTCTGGCGCGTGAGAGTCGTACTTGGCCCAGTCAGCTGGACAGGCCAACGCCTGCCGAGCGCCCAGCCGAACCCGGCGTGGAGGGTGAAACGCCGGACTGGCGAGAGCGGATTGGAGGCGCCGCCCGCGGCTTGGTCCGGGTGCAGGCGCGTGATGAGATGGGTCGTACCTCGGAGCAGTTCGAGGCCGCGCGCGAACTCATGAAGCTGCGCTTGGTTGCCGCGCAATTGGCGTTGACGCGGCAGGACCCCGAGGCGCTGGCTCTGCAGGTCGGTGCGGCCCTGGAGCTGCTCGATGACTGGTTTGAAGCAGGCACCGACGAAGTAGAGCAAGGACGCCGCGACCTCGAGGCGATCCAGTCAACCCGGCTCAGGCCGGATTTGCCTGAACTGGGCGAGGCGCTGAATTTGCTGAGAACACGGTTGGGTGAAGTTTGAAAAAGCTCTTCCTGATTGTTGCGGTTCTGCTCGTTATCGTCGTGGCCGCGGTCGTGGCGCCGTTGCTGCTGGAAGATCCGGGTCACGTGAGGATCGATATCGGCGGCTGGCGTGTCGAAATGTCGGTGTTGGTATTGTTTGGGCTGGCGCTCGCTTTCTGGCTGGCGCTCAGCCTGACGATCGCCTTGATTCGCATGCCCGGAGCCGCCTGGCGCAAAGCGCGCAGCGCGCGAACTCAGCGTCAACTCGAAAAAGGGCTTTTGGCGCTGGCGGAAGGCGATTGGCAGCAGGCGGAAACATCGCTGCGGCGGGCGCTCATTGATTACCGCTCGCCGATCGGGTACCTGGCCGCGGCGCGGGCGGCCCAAGGTCAGGCGGAGTCTGAACGCCGCGACAGTTGGCTGAAACTGGCAGATGCACGGTTTGGTCGGCGTCATCGAGTGGTTGGGTTGACCAAAGCCAGGATGCTGATGGACGAAGGTCGCGCCAGTGAGGCGATCCCGATTCTGGAGGCCTTGCATTTGCGCAAGGCGCGCCACGCGGGTGTTTTGCGCCTGCTTTTGCAAGCCTACCAGGACGCCGGTCGCTGGCGAGATCTGCGCCTGCTGACACCGTCTCTGGTCAAGGCAGGCATTGTTGATGCCGACAGTGCCGCTGAGCTTGATCAGTTGGCAGCGGTGCGCGAACTGGAGGCCGCCGTTGAGGTGGAGCAGTTGGAAAGCGTTTGGCGAGTTTTGCCCAGGCGCCTGCGCAAAGCGCGACAAGTGGTTCTGGCTCATGCGCGGCGTGCCAGCGAGCTGGGCCGCCATGGCCTGGCCGGCGCCGAATTGAGGCGCCTGCTGGAGCAGCAACCGGATCGAGAAGCGCTCAAACTCTACGCCTACACCGAAAATGGTGAGCGCACGGCTCGCATTGCCGATTGCCGCCGCTGGCTTGATCGGGATCCCGGTCACGAAGGGCTTCACTTGGCTCTTGGCATGCTGTACGCGGCTGAGCGGGATGATGAGCGAGCCCGGGAACATCTGGAACAAGCCCTCGCCGCGCGGCCAGACGGCGAGGCTTTTGCCCTGCTCGGGCGCGTATTGGACCGTAGCGGCCAGCTCGAAGCCGCCGCGCACTGTTACCGCAACGCGCTGCGTCTCAAGGCGGGCAGGGCGGCCGAACCGCTGCCGGCGCTGAGTCCGCCGCAACAAGAGCCGACGGGGCGCGGGAACTCGCCTGACAGCGAATAGTCGAAGCGAGCGAAAGCTGCATTTTCGAACAGTCTCCCGGCCGGGGTGATTCCGGATGGGCAGGGCTGTTAAAATGGTGAATGGATTGTATGGAGTAGTGAATGAGCAATCAGCTTGTACCGAGTCACTTGATGGCGCCGGCCGGCACCGGCTCGCTGGACGCCTATATCCAGGAGGTCAATCGTTTGCCTGTTTTGACTCTGGAAGAAGAGCAGGATCTGGCGCGTCGCTTTCGCGACGAGGACGATCTCGACGCGGCCCGGCAAATGGTCATGTCGCACCTGCGCTTCGTGGTGCATGTCGCGCGTGGTTACGCCGGTTACGGGCTGCCGCTGGGCGATCTGGTTCAGGAGGGCAATATTGGCTTGATGAAGGCCGTCAAGCGGTTTGATCCCGATCAGGGCGTTCGTCTGGTCTCGTTTGCCGTGCACTGGATTCGGGCGGAAATCCATGAATTCATCCTGCGCAATTGGCGTATTGTCAAAGTCGCCACCACCAAGGCCCAGCGCAAGTTGTTTTTCAACCTGCGCCGGCAGAAAAAGCGCCTGGGCTGGCTGAATCAGACTGAAGTCAATCGGGTTGCCGAAGATCTGGGCGTCAAGCCTGAAGTGGTGATGGAAATGGAATCCCGACTGGCCGGCCAAGACATCGGTTTTGACCTGACCAGTGATGACGATGAGTCCGGCTATGTGGCGCCGGCCGCCTACCTTGAAGGCCTGACCGTTTCGCCGCACGAGGCGATCGAGGCGCAGGATTGGGAGGAGCACCACCAGAACCTGTTGTTCGATGGTATCGAAAATCTCGATGACCGCTCGCGCGACATCATCCAGAGCCGCTGGTTGATGGATCCCAAGATCACGCTGCAGGAACTGGCCGACAAGTACGGCGTATCCGCCGAGCGTATCCGCCAGCTGGAAAACGCCGCGCTGAAGAAGCTGAAGGCGCGCTTCGAGGCCTGAATCGAGGCGGGCGCGCCGCCTGAGCTTTCGCCTAGCGACAACGCGCCCACCCGGGCGCGTTGTGCGTTTCGGGATTCGTATAACCGCAGATGAACGCGGATGAACGCAGACTAAAAAGCAAGTAATCCGGTCGTTTTGTCATCAATTTCTGCCCCAATTGCTCTCCCAGACTTTTTGCTTTTTTTCTCTGGTCTTTTTCTTTTCTTTATCCGCGTTCATCCGCGTTCATCTGCGGTAAAAACCTATCACTCAAAACCGATCAGATTCGGCTCCACCTCCAACCAAACACCGAATTCTTCTGCTACCGACGCAGTGATCCGGTCGATCAGTTCGCGCAGCTGGGCCGCGGTGGCCCGGCCGTGATTGACCAGCACCAGCGCGTGGTTCTGGTAAACCCCGGCATCGCCAAGCCTGCGCCCGCGCCAGCCCAGGCGTTCGATCATCCAGCCGGCGGCCAGCTTGACCGAACCGTCGGCCAGCCGCCAGTGCGGCAGGCAAGGGTGTTGCGCGATCATGGCGTTCGCTGCATCGGCGTCGAGTACGGGGTTTTTGAAGAAGCTGCCGGCATTGGCCAGGCGGGCCGGGTCGGGCAGACGGTGGCGGCGCAGGCGGATCACCGCCGCGGCCAGCTGGCGCGGGCCGGGCGCGCTGATGCCGCGTGCGTTCAAGT
>SLJA01000083.1 GCA_007135355.1 Wenzhouxiangella sp. | reverse complement strand
GTCCGGTTATGATCAGGGCTTGCCATTTGCCATGAATCGCTGTCCAGGGGGTTCGCTTGATTGATTTGCCACGCTTGTTGTTGCCGCTGATTTTGATGTTGTCCACACCGGTATGGGCCGAACGCGTTGCGCGCGAGGTGTCCGAAGCCGAAGCATGGGCGCTGCACTCGCGCATACTCACCATCGATACGCATGTGGATATTGGAGAAGGTTTTGCCACGGCGCAGCTGGACCCGGGTGGCTTTACCGAGGCCCAGGTGGATTTGCCGAAAATGCGTGCCGGTGGGCTTGATGCCGCCTTTTTTATCGTCTACGTGGGCCAGGGCGCTCTGGATGCCCAGGGCTTCGAGCAGGCGCGGGTTCGGGCTGAGGAGATGTACCACGCCATCAAGCGCATGGTACGGGCTTACCCGGCTCAGATCGGCCTGGCGCGCAGCGCTGATGAAGCCGAGCAAATCCACGCCTCGGGCCGGCTGGTGGCTCTGCTGGGTATGGAGAATGGCTACCCGCTGGGCGCCAATACCGATGACATTCCCATGTGGGCCGAACGCGGGCTGCGCTACGTGGGCCTGACCCATTTTGGCCACAATCAGTTCGGCGGAAGCTCCAATCCGCGCCCCGATCTCGGTGATTCGGACGAGGACCCGGGTCTGACCGATCTGGGGCGCGAACTGGTGCGGGCCTTGAACGATCACGGCATCCTGGTCGATGTATCCCACGTCGGTCGCCGCAGCATGCTCGAAGCGGTCGAGCTGTCGCGCTTGCCGGTGATCGCCTCGCACTCCAGCGCCATGGGCGTTCATGAAAACCCGCGCAATCTGGATGACGAGCAGCTCAAGGCCATTCGCGATAACGGCGGGGTAGCGCAGATGGTGGCCTTCCGCAGCTATGTCGCCGAGCTTTACCCGGCGGTCGCGGCCGGACAGGCAAAACTGCGCGAGCGCTATTTGCCCGGCGGATGGGCGCAGGCAAGCAACGAGGATCGCGCCGATTACGTGCGCGAACTGGGGGAGTTGCGTCGGCGCTACCCGGATGTCACGCTGGCCCGGTTTGTCGATCACATCGATTACGCGGTCGACCTGATCGGTATCGAACATGTTGGCATTTCGTCTGATTTCGACGGCGGCGGGGGAGTGCAGGGATGGGACGATGCCACCGAGACCATCAATGTCACCTGGGAGCTGATGCGGCGCGGCTATAGCGAGTCCGATATCCGGGCGTTATGGGGCGGGAATGTCTTGAGAGTGCTGCGAGACAACGAGGCCGGTCGTAGACAGGATTAAGCAGCCTCTCAATGAAGATGAATGAACGCTGAGATGGAGCGAATTGGTCAAAAAAGAGCGCGCAGGATTGCCGCCGTAATCATCCTTATTCTGGGCATTGGCCTGATCCAGGACCGGGTGCGCTTGCTGCTGGTGGGGCAGCAAAGTCTGCAGTGGCCAACGGTGGTCGGCGAGGTGGTTGACGCCAGCAATACCCAGATTGCCGGCTCGCAGAGCGGCAGAAACTGGTCACTGCGCGTGCGCTATGCCTACGAGGTCGAAGGTCGGGTGCATGAAAACGACCGCATCGCCTTCAGTCGCCAGATTGGTGGCCGCACCCGTGTCCAGGCAGATGATGAATTGCGCCAATACGTGCCTGGCGGCCCGATCGTGGTTCACTATGATGCTGATCGACCGCAACGGTCGGTGCTGCGGCCGGGGCCGGATCGCCGTGCCTATTTCGGTTTGACCGTAGGCGTCGGTTTGATTTTGATCGCCCTGCTGTTCTGGACGGTGCCGACGCGCAGCGGTCGCAGCGGGTCTTCAGCGCGCTGAGAGATTGTGCTTGCGCAGGATTCCGCGCAGCTGGTCATAAGTCAGAGACAGCCGCTCGGCGGCCCGCGCTTGGTGACCCTGGCAGGCTGCCAGAGCCTGTTCAACCAGGGTTTTTTCCTGTTCGTTCAGCCAGGCTCGCAGATCCAGCTGCTTGCTGCCCGGATCGGGAAGGTCGGGATGATTTGGCGCGCCGCCGGCGCCCTGTGGCCGCCACGGTGAATGAAATGGGTCCAGCACCAGCCGGCGCACCGGCGCTTCGGGGTTGTCGTGCCGATAGACGGCGCGCTCGACCACGTTTTTGAGTTCGCGCACATTGCCCGGCCATGCGTGCTGGTGCAGTTGCTCAACCACCGACCGGCTGAAACCGGCGAACAGCTCGTGCCCCAGCTCGCGGCTCATGCGCATGGCGAAATGTTCGGCCAGCGGCAGGATGTCTTCGGTACGGGCGCGCAGCGGCGGCAGGGTGATGACATCGAAGGCCAGGCGGTCGAGCAAATCGGCGCGAAAGCGTCCCTGCTCGGCCAGTTCGGGCAGATCGACATTGGCCGCGCCGATCAGTCGCACGTCGACCGAGATCGTACGCGACGAGCCCAGTCGCTCAAACTGGCCGTACTCGATGATGCGCAGGATTTTTTCCTGCACGGTCAACGGCGTGGTGGCCAGTTCGTCCAGAAACAGGCTGCCCCGATGGGCGATCTCGAAGCGCCCCAGGCGGCGCTGGGTGGCATCGGTGAAAGCGCCCGCTTCGTGACCGAACAGTTCGGATTCCAGCAATGCTTCGCTGATGGCGGCGCAGTTGAGCTTGACCAGCGGCTGGTCCCAGCGCTGCGACAGAAAATGCAGCCTTTCGGCGACCAGCTCCTTGCCGGTGCCGCGCTCGCCGACGATCAGCACCGGCCGATTCAGGGCCGCCGCGCGCGAGACCTGGTCCATGACCTCCAGGAAAGCGGGTGACTCGCCGATGACTGGCTGCTCGTCTCGATTCATGTCCTTACAATAGCCCAAATGGCGAAGGCGAAATCCATCTATATCTGCCGCGAGTGCGGCGCCAGTTTTCCCAAATGGTCGGGGCAATGCCCCGACTGCAACGCGTGGAATTCGCTGGAAGAGTCCGTGGCGGTCGCCACCAAGTCGACCGGGCCGAAAGGCCGCGGGAACTGGACCGGCACCGCCTCGGCCGAGGTAGTGACCTTGTCCCAGGTGCGGGCCGAGGATGCCTCACAGCGCCTGGCGTCCGGCCTGAGCGAGCTGGATCGCGTGCTCGGCGGCGGCCTGGTGCCCGGTTCGGTGGTGCTGCTGGGAGGTGATCCCGGCATTGGCAAGTCGACCTTGCTGCTGCAGGTGCAGGACGCCCTGGCGGCAACCAGCAGCAGCTTGTATGTCACCGGCGAGGAGTCGGCTGCCCAGGTCGCCATGCGCGCGCGACGCCTGGGCCTGAACCCGGAGCGCTTGCAATGCCTGACTGAAACCAGTCTGGACGTGGTTCTGGCCACGGCGGCCGAGCGCCGGCCGGCCTTCATGGTGGTTGATTCCATTCAGACCTTGTGGACCGAGGCCTTGCAGTCGGCGCCCGGCGCGGTGGCCCAGGTGCGCGAATGCGCTGCCCGTCTGGTGCAGTTTGCCAAGCAGACCGGTTGCGCCGTGGTCCTGGTCGGGCATGTCACCAAGGAGGGCGCCCTGGCCGGCCCGCGCGTGCTGGAACACATGGTCGACGCGGTGCTGTATTTCGAGTCCGACTCCGGCAGCCGCTATCGCCTGATTCGGGCGGTCAAGAACCGCTTTGGCGCGGCCAACGAGCTGGGCGTGTTCGCCATGACTGAGCGCGGCCTCAAGGCGGTCGGTAATCCGTCGGCCATTTTCCTGTCGGGCTCGCAAGAACCGGCGCCAGGGAGCTGTGTGCTGGTGACTCGCGAGGGCACGCGGCCGCTGATGGTTGAGGTTCAGGCCCTGGTGGCGCCGTCCAGCCTGTCCAACCCGCGCCGGGTGGCGGTGGGCATCGACCCCAATCGCCTGGCCCTGTTGCTGGCGGTGATGAACCGCCATGCCGGTATCCAGATTGGTGACCAGGACGTATTCATCAATGTGGCCGGTGGGATTCGCATTACCGAAACCGCCAGTGACCTGGCGATTGCCCTGGCGTTGAAGTCCTCGCTGAAGGAAAAGCCGCTGCCCAAGGGGCTGGTGGCTTTTGGCGAGATTGGCCTGGCCGGCGAGTTGCGGCCGGTCTACAACGGCGAGGAGCGGCTGCGCGAGGCGGCCGGCCAGGGGTTTGACCAGGCGCTGGTGCCGGAGGGCAATCTCAAGGGGGTCAAGGCCCGCGTCACCGCGCGGGGCTGCAAGACCCTGGCCCAGGCGCTGGCCTGGCTCTAGAGGAGCCTGCTCCGGCGTTGGGAAGGCACCATGGATTACACTATTCAGTCGTGATTCAAGCAAGTCATCGGACAATCAAGACTGATGACCGACCCGGTCCGCCGTCAGAGGAGCCTGCCATGACCACCCGTCTGTTGAACCTGTCGATGATCGCGCTGGTGCTGATGCTGAGCGCCTGTGTGACCATCAATGTCTACTTCCCCGAGGCGGCGGCAGAGCGTGCCGCCGACCGCTTTATCCAGGATGTGCTCGGTGAGAACGGCCGCTCCGGCGAGCAGCCGTCGTCGCCGCCGGCCACCGGTTTCCGCTGGTCCGGTCTGTTCATCGCCTCGGCCCATGCCCAGACCCCCAACATCAACATCGACACGCCGCAAATCCAGGCCATCAAGCAGCGCATGGCCGAGCGTCACCGCGAACATCTGGCCGCCTGGCTGGATGCCGGCGCCATCGGTCTGGATGCCCAGGGCATGATTGCCATCCGCGACCGAGCGGCTGTTTCGCTGGCCGATCGGCGCAACCTGGAGCGCGTGGTGGCGGAAGAAAACGCCGATCGCCGCGCGGTGTATCGGGAAATCGCCGTTGCCAACGGCCACCCTGAGTGGGAGAGTGAGATCCGCGATACCTTTGCCCGGCAGTGGGTAGCCAATGCGCGTTCGGGTTGGTATTACCAGGGCCGTGACGGCAGCTGGAACCAGAAATAAGCTCGGCGGCGACCTGAAGCCTCGTCGTCGCTCCAAGTTCTTAAGGACCAGTCCTGCAAATGGCAAAACGACACCGCCGCCGGCTGCCGGCGGAGCCGGTCAGTATTGATATCAGCGACCTGAGCCACGACGGGCGCGGGGTCGGCCGCAGCGGTGAAAAGGCAATCTTCGTGCATGGCGCGCTGCCGGGCGAGACCGTTGCGGCGCGCCTGATCGCGCGCAATCGACGCTACGACGAAGCCGTTGTTACCGAGGTGCTCCAGGCTTCGGCTGACCGCGTAGAGCCTGAATGCCCGTGGTTTGAGCAGTGTGGCGGCTGTGCCCTGCAACACCTCGATCACGGCGCCCAGCTGCGCTTCAAGCACAAGCGCCTGGTCGACAATCTGCAGCGCATCGGCGGGGTCGAGCCGGAGCACTGGCTGGAGCCCCTCAGTGCCGAGCCCTGGCACTACCGCCGCCGCGCGCGCCTGAGTGCCCGCCTGGTTCAGGCCAAGGGCAGGGTGCTGGTGGGCTTCCGTGAAAAGCAGGGCCGCTTCGTCGCCGATGTCGGTCATTGCCGAGTGCTGCATCCGGCTTTCAGCGAGCGTCTGGAAAGCCTGTCCCGACTGCTCGGTGAGCTGAGCGTGGCCGACGCCGTGCCGCAGATCGAGACCGCCAGCGGCGATGAAGCCAGCGCGATCGTGATCCGTCACCTTCGACCCCTGGATACGGATGACGTGATGCGGTTGAAGCAATGGTCGGAGCGCGAGGATATCGCGGTCTACCTGCAGCCCAAGGGGCCGGACACCGTACACCGGCTATGGCCCGAGCAACATCGTCTGTCCTACCGCCTGCCGGCTTTCGACCTGGAATTCGAGTTCCACCCGCAGCACTTCGTCCAGGTCAATGCTGAGTTGAATCGGCGTTTGGTCGATCGCGCCCTGGAGCTGCTGGATCCCCGGCCGGATGAGCGCGTGCTGGACCTGTTCTGCGGGCTGGGCAACTTCACTCTGCCGCTGGCGCGCCGCGCCGGACAGGTCACCGGGGTCGAGGGCGCAAGCGAGCTGATTGCCGCCGCGCAGACCAACGCCCGCGCCAACGGCGTCGATAATGTCGCATTCGAGGTCGCGGACTTGTCTGAGGATGTCACTGCAACGGACTGGTTTAAAAATACTTTTGATGCCGTCTTAATCGATCCACCGCGTTCGGGCGCGCTCGAGATCCTGCCCGTGATCGCGGCCAGCGGCGCGGGTAGGGTGCTCTATGTATCGTGTAACCCGGCCACCCTGGCGCGCGACGCCGGCGAACTGGTCCGCAGCCACGGCTTTCGGCTCGTCTGCGCCGGTATTGCCGACATGTTTCCGCATACCGCGCATGTGGAGTCGCTGGCCCTGTTCGAGCGCCCGGCGCCATGAACACGACGGTTGGAGCGCTGATTGTCGGCTTCGACGGCCATGCGCTGAGCGCGGCCTGGCGCGAACGCTTGTGCCATCCTGCGGTGAGTGGCGTCATCCTGTTCAGCCGCAACTTCGCCTCGGTTGATCAGCTACGCGAGCTCACGGCCGAGATTCGCGCACTCAAAAACCCGCGCTTGCTGGTCACCGTCGATCAGGAAGGCGGACGGGTACAGCGCTTCAAGGGCCCGGGTCTGATCCCGCTACCGGCGCTGGCCCAGATCGGGCGCTGGTTCCAGTCGCATCCGGATCGCGCCCGCGACCTGGCCTATCGGCATGGTCGGGTCATGGCGGCCGAAATGCTGGCCCTGGGCATCGACCTCAGCTGGGCCCCGGTGCTGGACCTGGCTCGAGCGAGTCGCGTCATCGGTGACCGTGCGCTGGCTGCTGATCCCGGTACCGTCAGTGACTTGGGCGCGTACTATCTGGCCGGCATGAAGGACGCCGGCATGGCGGCCTGCGGCAAGCATTTCCCCGGTCATGGATCGGTCGAGGCCGATTCCCACACCGAGGTGGTGACCGACGCGCGCCCTCGGCCGGCGCTGGACGAGGACCTGCGGCCGTTTGCCGACCTGGCCGGCCGTCTGGCCGCGGTGATGATGGCGCATGTTTGCTATCCGGCCGTTGATGACAGGCCGGCCGGCTTCTCAGCGCGCTGGATCGGCGAGGAACTGCGTCAGCGCCTGGGTTTTGCCGGTCTGGTGGTGTCCGATGATCTCGACATGGCCGGCGCGGCACCGGCGGGGACGCTGCCGCGGCGGCTGGCGACTGCCTTTGCGGCCGGCTGCGATCTGGCCCTGGTGTGCAAGCCGGATTCGGTGATCGCGGTGCTGGAAGCGGCTTCCGATGTGCCGTCGCTTCCGGCCGATGCCTTGGCTACACTGTATGGTCGACCGACGCTATCGATGTCCGAGCAATTGCTGGTGCCGGAACTCCGCGCCTGGCGCGACTCACTGAAACTCTTGAGTCAGGGAGAACAATGATTGACTATCTGGAACAGTTTGGTGGTGTGGTCGGCATTCCCGGCTGGGTGCTGCAGGCATTTCTGATCATTCTGGCGGCTCTGCTGCTGGAGCTCATTTATCGCAGTTTCATCAAGCGCCTGGAAGGGTTTGCCGATAAAACTCGTCACCATTGGGACAACGCCATCGTCTATGCCGGCAAGCGCCCCATCTCGCTGTTGATTTGGTGGCAGGGCCTGGTGATGGCGGCGCGCGTGATGACACCGCATACCGAGTTTGTTTATTTTTCTACGGAATTCCTGGGCGGGCTGCAGCAACTGGGGCTGGTGGTTGCCGCGACCTGGTTCTTGTTCCGCCTGACCACTGGATTCGAGCGCGCTTACGTGGCCGAGCGGCGCAAGCGCAACGAATCCTTCGACATCACGACGGTGAGTGTGCTTGGTCGCATCGTGCGCATTGCCGTGGTGTTGACCGGGGTGCTGACCATCCTGAGCATCCTGGAAATCCCGATTTCCGGTTTTCTTGCCGCCGGCGGAGTCGGCGGTATTGCCGTCGGTCTGGCCGCGCGCGACCTGCTGGCCAATTTTTTCGGCGGCTTTATGGTGTTCATGGACCGCCCGTTTTCGGTCGGCGACTGGGTGCGTTCGCCGGACAAGGAAATCGAAGGCGTGGTCGAGCAGATCGGCTGGCGCATGACCACCATCCGCAAATTCGACAAGCGGCCGATGTATGTGCCCAACGCCACCTTTACCACCATCACGGTGGAAAACCCCTCGCGCATGACCCATCGCCGCATCTTTGAGCATATCGGTCTGCGCTACGACGACCAGGCCGTGGTCAAGCCGGTGGTCGACGACATTCGGGCCATGATCATGGCGCATGAGGATCTGGATACAAGCCAGACCACAATGGTCCATTTTGACAATTACGGGCCGCATTCGCTCGATATCATGGTTTTTTGCTTCACGCACACGACCGTCTGGACCACCTACCACGCCGTGCGCGAGGACGTGCTGCTGAAGATCGGCGCCATCATTGCCCGCCACGGCGCCGAGATCGCGTTCCCGACCCGGACCCTGAAACTGGAGCAGGCGGAACAGATGGCGCGCGAGCAGGCGCGTGAGGAGCAGGCTCATGCAACGGTCTGAGCGCTGGCCGGGTCGTTGGCCGGCCGGGGCCGAGCGCGTGATGAGCAAACAACAAGTCGCGCGGGCGCTGGATGAACAGGCGGAACGCCTTGAAGGCCGCTTGGCCGATCATGATCGCGTGACGCTGATGGTATTGATGAACGGCGGCTTGTATCCCGCCGTCGAGTTGGCGCGCCGACTGCAATGTCCGATTCTGATGGATCATGTCCACGCCACCCGCTACCGCGGGCGCACCAGCGGCGGTGAACTGCACTGGGGCCGCTGGCCCAGCGCGGTAGAAGGCACGATCTTGCTGGTGGACGATATTTTCGATGAAGGTTACACGCTGCGGGCGGTGCGCGAGAAACTGCTCGCGGACGGCGCCGAAGCCGTGATGACCGCGGTTTTGGCCCTCAAGCAGCATCAGCGTGGACTGTCGCGGGACTGGGTCGACGATGCCGCCCTGAGCGTTCCCGACCGCTACGTGTTTGGTTGCGGCATGGACTGGCACGGTTACTGGCGTCAGCTCGATGAGATCTGGGCCCTGCCGGAAACGCCAACATGACCAAACTGGCAATCATTGGCGGTACCGGGGCGCTGGATCTGTTTCATCCGTCCGGCCCAGCGATTGAAAATACGGTGACGCGCTGGGGCCCGGCCTCAATGGCACCCGTCCCCGTTGATCTGGGTTCTACCCAGGCCTGGTTTCTGGCGCGTCATGGTCGGCCGCATCACATACCCCCGCACCGGATCAATTACCGGGCCAATATCGAGCTACTGCAAACGCTGGGCGCGCGGCACGTGGTGGCCATCAATGCCGTCGGCGGCATTGCGCCGGAACTGGCTGCCGGTGATCTTGTGATGCCGGACCAGTTGATCGATTACACCTGGGGTCGCGATCACAGCTTCAGTGACGACGCCGTGCAGCCACTCCGCCACATCGAGTTCGCGCAGCCCTTTGCCGGGCCGGCCGGCGACGCACTGCGGCGAGCTGCCGCTCGCACCGACATTGACCTGCAGCTGGGTGCTTGTTACGGAGTGACGCAGGGTCCACGCTTGGAGACAGCGGCCGAAATCACTCGATTGGCAGCGGATGGCTGTACAGTGGTGGGCATGACCGCGATGCCGGAGGCAGCGCTGGCGCGCGAAGCCGGTCTGGATTACGCCAGCGTGTGCGTGGTGGCCAATCCGGCCGCCCGAGTCGATGCCGAGCCGATCAGCATGGCAGAGATCCACCGCGTGCTGGCGCAGTCCATGGCGAGCGTGGTTCGTTTGCTCGAGGCCTGGGCAGAAGAAATGTGAGGGTGAGGGACACGCGCCGCCGGTGTCCGGCATACTGGAGCCGGCGACAATCGTCGAAGGGGCCGAAGGGATAAACGCATGGCGATGGAAGAACGCAAACTATCGGCATTGAGCCTTGGCGGCAAAGATCGATTGGTCATGCGCTCACTGCTCAACCTGGCCAATGGCCGAAGTCAGGGTACCCGGTGGGTCATGACGGATGCTCCGGGTGGCGAGGTGACGGTGGTCGATGTCGATTCCAAGCCTGGCCAGCAGTACTGGAAAGAACAAGTCTTCAGCGCCGGGATCAGCATCGCCTTCACGCGCGACAAGTCTTTTGATGCCGAGCTTTTGTTGCTCAAACCGCTGCGGTCGCGAGAATTTCTCAAGCTGCTCGACCTGATTGCCAGCGGTATGGACCCAGATGCCGTGGCCGCCGCCTTGCAGGCGCAGATGGGCAAGAAGCCGCGTTTGGAAAAGCCTGAGCTCGAGACCCCGGTCGGGGTGGCGGCGCGCACTCTGGCCGATCATCTGCGCCAGCAGACCTGGATGACACCCATTGCGCTGACCCATGTGGGTTGGCCCATGCTGTTGATTGACCCGGGCTCAGGTGCCTGGTTTTTTGATGGCTCGATCAGCGATCTGGAACCGGACGAGTTCGCCCGACCCATCCCCGAAAGCGCCGGTGTTCCGTTAAGCAGCACGGAGCTTGTCGAACGCATTGGTGGCCATCGCCAGCGACCCTTGAGCGAGCTGAAGTGGTTTGCCGGCCTGGCTCAGATGCCGGGCAAACTGCACCCGGAGCTCAGAGGCGATGTGCAATTCATGCTGGCTCAGATTCCCGCTGAATCGATGCAGCATCCCAAGCTGCATCAGTTGGCGCAAATTGTGTTGCGGGGGCCGATCACGCTTGCGGATCTGGTCGAGCAGTCAGGCCAGCTGGAAGCCAATGTGATGGCGTTTCTGAATGCTTGTTTTGCCAGCGGCAAGTTACTCATCAACCGTGACTGGCGCGCGGCTGGGTTCTGAGCGGCAGGTCGGCCGTAACAAACTCAATAGCGAAGCCGGGCCGCCTGGATGCCTTCCAGGCCATGCACTGCGGCCAGAAGTTCGGCCGAAGGCATGACCTGCCAGTCTTCACCCAGTCGGATCAAGGCCTGGGCCTGCTGATTGCGATAGCGGACGATCACCGGCGTGCGTCCACGTCGGTAAGGCTGTAGAGCCGCCGCTAGATCCTGCTCCAGATGGCCGCTGATCGGTCCTTCGACGTCGATTTCCAGCCCGCGAGCAAACTGGGCGCGGGCCTCGTCGACGCTCAGCAATTCCTCGGCGACCATGCGAAAACCGCCGCGAAAGGTATCGACCTCGACTTTGCCCCGGATGACCAGAATGGCATCGTTGGTCAGCCGGTCGGCGCACTGACTGAACAGACGGTCGAAAACCGCGACCTCGAGTCGAGCACTGCCGTCGTCAATCGCCACGAAGGCGCCTTTGCCGGGACGCTTGCGAATCGCCGTGACCATGCCGGCAAGCGTCATCTCCTGTCCGCGCTGGCGCCCCTGGCCGGCGCCGGCAGACGCCTCGCCGAGACCGGCGTTGCCCAGCCGGCCCAGCGGCATGCTGGTAAAAGCGGCCAACTCCTGGCGTAAATCGTCAAAGGGGTGGCCCGACAGATACAGGCCCAGTGTCTCCTTTTCCGCGCGCAAGCGCTGATGGTTGGTCCAGGGCCGCGGGCTCTCGGGCACGCGAACCGGGGCTCCAGCATGCCGTTCAACCGAGGAGCCGGCGGTGCCGAACAGGCTGGTTTGGCCCGCTTCACGATCGCTCTGGAAGCGCTCGGCCTCGGTCAGGATATCAGGCAGGGCCTGCATCAAGGCGGCCCGGTTTTCATCCAGACAGTCGCCGGCGCCCGCCTTGATCAGACTTTCCAGCGTGCGCCGGTTGAGTTTGGCTAAATCGATTTCGCGGCAGAGGTCATTCAATGACTGGAACTGACCGACTCGATCGCGAATGGTGACCAGGTTCTCGACCGCGCCCTTGCCGACGCCCTTGATGGCGCCCAGTCCGTAGCGGATCGCCCCGTTTTCGACCTTGAAGCGGTAGTCGGAGCGGTTCAGGTCCGGCGGCAAAAGATCAAGGCCCATGGCTCGACAGTCATCGATCAGGTTGGCAATCTTGTCGGTCTTGTCCAGGTCCGCAGACAGCACCGCGGCCATGAATTCGGCGGGGTAGTGGGCCTTGAGCCAAGCGGTGTGATAGGCCACCAGCGCATAGGCGACCGAGTGCGATTTGTTGAAGCCATAGCGGGCAAAGGTCTCCATCAGATTGAAGATGGCGTTGGCCTGCTGTTCGTCGATGTTGTTGGCGGCCGCGCCGGACACGAAGATGGCACGCTGACGCTCCATTTCCTCGGGTTTTTTCTTGCCCATGGCGCGCCGTAGCAAGTCAGCGCCGCCGAGGCTGTAGCCGGCCAGTTCCTGAGCGATCTGCATGACCTGCTCTTGATAAAGGATCACACCATAGGTTGGCTTCAGAATCGGCTCGCACAGGGGGTGCGGGTACTTGACCGGGGTCTTGCCGTGCTTGCGATTGATGTATTCATCCACCATGCCGGCATCCAGCGGCCCCGGGCGATACAGGGCTACCGCGGCAACAATGTCGTCGAAGCTGTCCGGTTTGAGCTTGCGCAGCAGCTCCTTCATCCCGGGAGATTCGAGCTGAAAGACGGCGGTGGTGTGCGCGGCCTGCAGCAGCTTGAAGGCCAAATCGTCGTCCAGTGGCAGGTCATCGAAGTCCAGCACCGGTTCCC
>SLJA01000106.1 GCA_007135355.1 Wenzhouxiangella sp. | reverse complement strand
GGTCGTTGGCGCCGTGCACGATCAGCAGTGGGCGCTGGATGTTTTCAACATGGTTGATCGGCGACTGGCGCTCGAGCTGGGCGCGGCCCTCCTCGGTGTCCGGGTCGCCCACGCGCAGGGTAAGCATCTGGCGAATCGGCCCCCAGTAGGTCGGGATGGAATTGAGCAAGGTGATGATGTTGGACACGCCGACGATGTTGACCCCGCAGGCATACAGCTCGGGCGTGAACACCATGCCGGCCAGGGTGGCGTAGCCGCCGTAGCTGCCGCCCATGATGCAGACCCGCTCCGGGTCGGCGACGCCTTGATCGATCAGGTATTTGATGCCATCGGTGATGTCGTCCTGCATGGCATCGCCCCACTCTCGGTTGCCGGCATTCAGGAAGGCCTGGCCGAAGCCGGTCGAGGCGCGGAAGTTGGGCTGGAACACGGCGTAGCCGCGGTTGGCCAGGAACTGCACCTGCGAGCGGAAACCCCAGGTGTCGCGCGCCCAGGGGCCGCCGTGGATCAGGGCCACCACGGCCAGGTTCTCCGGTTCCACGCCGTTCGGAATGGTCAGATAGCCGGGTATTTCAAGGCCGTCGCGGGCGGTAAAGCGAATCGGGCGCATCTCGGCCATTTGTTCAGCGTCGATTTCCGGACGCACGCGGTACAGCAATTCCACCGTGCGGTTTTCCAGGTCGACCAGGTAGACCGCGGCCGGATCGACATCGCGTGACAGGCTGACCAGGGCCAGACGCTCGTCCCGGGTGCGCGAGGCGATGCCGATCTCGCCTTCCGGCAGGTTCTCGCGCAGAAATTCCAGCTGCTCGGCAAACTCATCGGTCTTGGGATAAATTCGCGCCCGGTCGCCGACGAACACAGTGGCCTGCAACTCCTGGGTGGCGGGCGAAAAAACCGCGCCGCTGAAGTCGACTTCTCCTTCGGGGTCGCGCTGGACCAGGTTCAGCTCGCGGCTGTTGATGTTGAAGGTGTAGAGGCCGATCAAGTCGTTCTCGTCACCGTGGTTGGACATGAACCAGACGGTCTCGCCGTCCGGCTGAAAACCCATGGCGCCGCAGGTTTCTTCCCAGGTGCAGGTAAAGACTGCCTCGCCCAAGGCGCCGTCCTCAACCAGCAGAATCTCGGTCCCGCCGTCGGCGGTCTGGCGGCTGGCCAGGCGCACGTTGCCTTCCAGGTCGGCGCTCCAGCCCGCCACGTTCTGGGTGTTCTCGATCAGCAGCTCGCGCTCGCCGGTGCTGATGGTCAGCGCGTAAACGTCATGCAGGGCCGGGTCGCGATCGTTCAGGCCCACCAGCATGCGATCCGGCTCGGATTCGGGCACGGCGATGATCATGGCGCGCACGCCTTCCAGGTCGGTCAAATTGCGCGCTGCCGGCGTACCGGTGTCTTCGTCGATCTCGCCGGCCGGGTCAACTGCCCAGACGTGGAAATCCTCGTCACCGTCGCGGTCCTGCACGTAGAGCACGAAGCGGCTGTCCTGGCTCCAGAAATAGCCGGGCACGGGCCGCTCATCGCGGGTCAGCGGCCGGGCGTTGTCGAAGGCCTCGCCGAAGGGCTTGATCCAGATGTTGCGCACGCCCTCAAACGGACGCATAAAGGTGACCCAGGCGCCGTCCGGCGAAAGCTGCGCGCCGGAGATCTCCGGGTCACCGAAGAACAGATCGCGGTCGATCAGCGGCGGGAGCTGATCCAGATAGCTCAGGGTTGCGGCACGCTGTTCGGCGGCCGCGCATACGGTGCCAAACAGCATTGCGGCAGCGATCAAACCGCAGCTTAAAAAGCGATGGGGTTTCATTCAGGGTCTCCGTAGCGACAAACGATTAAAACCAGCGTTCACCTTAGCCTGTCGGCAAGGGTCGGGCCAATAGCCCAGACGTCATGTATCGCCGTATCCTAGTGCAGGGTGACAGTGTTGGCGAACCTGCGCCTCAACCCAGTCGGCTTGTTCAGGGTTAAGGTCTGCTCGAAAGCCACCGACTTTGGCGCGTCGAACCTTGAGAGCATCCGGGTCACTGGCATCCCTGAGTCTCAGCGAGGCGTTCTGGAAATAACCCGAGCGCTCGAGTTGGCGCATGTTGTCAACAGACCCGAACTCGATCGCCCGACGATAATGCTCGTCGTCGAAGGTCTCGCCCAACAGGGCCGTGATCCTCCGCAGCGTGCTTTCCGTGTCAGACCGCAAGTCTTCGTAGCGCACGATCAGGGCATCGTTGCAGCCGGCCAGGGCTTCGGCCCAGTGATTGTAGAAACGGATGATGGCCGGCAGGCCCAGTTCATCGCGCTGAATGAAGTCCCAGCGCTCGAGACTGCGCAGATCAACCTCAAGATTGCGACATACATCGGCCTCGATCAGCTCCCGCTTGAACCGCTTGGTGCGTTTCTGGTACTGGCGATGCCAGGAGACAGCAATATCCCCGGGGTGCCGCGCCAGCAGGATGGTTTTTTTTCCATCGATGAGCGGGTCATTTTGCCGGTAGGCCTCGAGAATAATTTTTTCCAGGCTGTAGTAGCCGTTGGAAATGACCCAGCGCGGCAGACCTTTCTTTTGCAGGGCAAGCTCGTCGGCCGCAAACACGCGTTTCGGTGAAATGCCGTCGCGGTGATGATAGAGCTGAGTCAGCAGAGTTCTCAGCCAGGTACTGCCGGTTTTCGGATGACGTATCAACACGACCTGACCCCGGCTCAGCATGTTGCGCCTCTGCCTCGCCATCATCCCGTACCGGGCTGCCACTCTGGCATTTTTCGGCAACCAGGCGGTGGAATAAACGATGGCCCAGTGGGTCAACCGATCATGGCTGATGACCATTGAGGCAAATGGCAGTGCAGGCAAACATGAATTGTGCCACATGCGATCGTCATCAAGCGCCGGTGAGTGCTGCTCGACTTTGGAGTAATCTTGCGGTCTGAGTGCCCAGCTCTGCCGGAGATGTCATGCGAGCCCTTGCGTTGTTTTTTTTGTTCCTGTTCATCACGGCTGCCGCTGAAGGGACGGAACGGTCTGACCCGCCCGAGGAAGAACCCGCTGTCACAGCCTCAGAGTCGGGCAGCGACACTGAACCGGCCGATGCAGAGCACCGCGTGCCTGGCTGGGAATGGCTGCGCGCGCCGGGCTACGACACGCTGGTCTGCCCATTCCGCAACCGCATCGACTACGAGCCCGGCCAGGTCGAGTGCGGCCTGATCCGGGTGCCGGAAAACCGCGAGGTCGCCGACAGCCGCACCATCGAGCTGAACTTCATCCGCCTGCGCGCCCGGGGCGAGGACGGCGACG
>SLJA01000159.1 GCA_007135355.1 Wenzhouxiangella sp. | reverse complement strand
GTTCGCCGCTCGCTCAAGGCACGCGCAACCAGTTGCTCGAACAGGCCGGCCAGTGCGGCTGGACTGCGCGGACTGCGGGTGAGCAGGTATTCTGCAGCACCACGGCCGAGCACGACTTCGTGCTCACGTGCCAGCCGGCG
Organism: Wenzhouxiangella sp.; assembly: GCA_007135355.1. Lineage (GTDB taxonomy): Bacteria > Pseudomonadota > Gammaproteobacteria > Xanthomonadales > Wenzhouxiangellaceae > Wenzhouxiangella. The sequence goes on along the minus strand of SLJA01000159.1, from coordinate 3,137 downwards.
GACCAGACTCAGCAAATCCGAATCATCCAACGGCTTGAGCGTCAGGCGCACTGCCTGCCCAAGCCGCGAGACCAGGTCGGGCAGCTGAAAACCGGAACGACCAACGCCGCTCATCAGTACCGTGCTGCGCCGCGCGCGCCAGCGATTGAGCGCGTTGAACAGCGCACGTTCGCCGTCCGCTTCGCCGGCCAAGGCGTCGATATCGTCCAGCAGGAGAAAATCGCCATCGGTTGCGGCCAGCAGCGGCCAGTTCGCCGGAGTGCCCAGAGCCATGAAACGGGCCTCGCGGCCGCGCCGCATCAGGGCGCTGAAACTGGCCGACATCAAATGACTGCGACCGCTACCCGCGGGTCCGGCCAGGAAATACCACTGCCCGCGCTCCAGTCCGCCGGCCAGGGTATCGACCACCGCCTGATTCGGCCCGGCGACGAAATTATCGAAGCCCGGGCGGCGCGGCGGTTTGAGAGCCAGCGGAATCTGAGCGCCACTCATGCGAACAATTGTCTTGCTCAGGACGTCTCACGGCGCCGGCGACTGATCGCGGCGGCCTTCAGGCTCCAAAGCCACACATACTGAACCAGGGTCGCTACACCGAGCACGACCACCATCCACTCCAGGCCCACCTGGCCTTCTGGCGGCAGCGGAAAGCCAGCCAGGTAGATCAGCACGTACCACATCAGAAACACCTGAGCGAAGGTATTGAAGCGCGACAACTGGGTGGGTTGGGCTTCCAGGCGCTCGAACCAGCGGTGATAAACCCAGCCGCCGATCACGATCACCAGATCGCGAAAGATGACCAGGGCGACCAACCACCAGGGTAGGTAAGTGAGCCAGGCCAGGGTCAGGTAGCTGGCCATCATCAACAACTTGTCGGCAGCCGGATCGGCCAGACTCCCGAAACGGCTCTGCCAGTCAAAACGCCGCGCCAGCCAGCCGTCGACCAGATCGGACAGCCCAGCGAAAATCGCGACCGCAAGCGCGAGCGGATATTGCTCGGTCAGCAACAGAAAGACCAGGGGCGGCACCGCAAGAATGCGCCCGACGGTCAATGCATTCGGCAGCCAGCTCCAGTTCACCGCTGCAGACGGAGCTCAAGGCTGCCGTCTGCGCGGCGTTGTTCGATCTCCAGCACCCCACCCAGCGCCAAGCCGTCCTCAAGGCCGGACGCGCGCAGCCGCAGCTGGAATTCAAGTTCGTTACCGCGCGCAGCCAGAACCAGCACATCCGACACCGCGCTGAGCGAGCGCAGATGCCGCAGCACCTCGGCATACTGAATTTCGCCCTCGATACCGCGGACGATGACCCTGCGCTGAGTGGCATGTTCGTCATCGGCAACGACGGCAAAGCGCTCAGCCAGCGCGGCCAACAGCGCGTTCAGACCGGCCGAGACTAAGTCTGATGCCTGCTCGGCCTCCAGCTGCAGCCCCGCATCCCGGCCTTCCAGTCGCCAGAGCCAACGGGCCGCCCAGCCCGTATCAGAGGACCGGAGATCGAGCATCGCAATCACCTGAGTCCCGTAACGCCGGGCACTGGCCTCAGCCGAATCCAAAAATCCACCGCGAATATCAAACACATCGATGCTTGCCAGGTCAATCAGGTCACCGAGAGGACGCACCACGTCCAGACCGAGACGGCGGGCATGCTCGCTGATTTCCTGCTCAAGATAGGCGCCACCCTGCAATTCAATGCCCGTTTCTTCCTCAACGGCCAGCCACAGGAGAATGGAAGGACGCTCGCGACCGAGACGCGGCAGGTCGTGTCGGGCCAGCAGTGCATCCACCCCGGCCGGGTCGAAGTCAATGCGCAAGCGCAACTCATCGGCCAGCGGCGCACCATCCGGTCCCACGCGCGAACGCCTGACACGCTGCTCGCTGGAGACCAGCAGGCGCAGAATCGAGCGGTCCAGTCCCAATTCCTCGACCAGAGAGCGGTCGGCAATGCCGGTCAATCGCGTCAAAACCTGGTCCAGCGCCCGCAAGGCATTGCGATCCGCGCTTTCGTCCTGGTCAACAGGTACTTCACCGGTATAGAGCGACGCTGCTTGAACCTGCGCCGGGCAGGTCCACAAGCCAGCCGTCAGTACAACTGAGAGGATGAAAAGCCGCAGCGCCATAGTGCGACGAAGATACCACAGGGCTTCCACTCCAACGGGTGCGATCAGCGACAATAAGATCTGACTCCAACTCTGGCTGGACCGTCGGATGAACAAGCCAAACAAGCCCGGGCTCAGTTATCGCGAGGCCGGCGTGGATATCGACGCCGGCAATGCCCTGGTCGATCGGATCAAGCCCCTGGTGGCCGCCACGCGCCGGCCGGAGGTGATGGCGGGCCTGGGCGGCTTTGGCGGCCTGTTCCATCTCGGCTCACGCTACCGCGACCCGGTGCTGGTCTCGGGCACCGACGGCGTCGGCACCAAACTGCTGCTGGCCCGGCAACTGGGACGGCATGACAGCATCGGCATCGACCTGGTCGCCATGTGCGTCAACGACATCCTGGTGTGTGGCGCCGAACCCTTGTTTTTCCTTGACTATTTCGCCTGCGGCAAGCTGGATGTGGCAGCTGCGGCCGAAGTGGTCGGCGGCATCGCCGAGGGCTGCCGCCAGGCCGGCTGCGCGCTGATCGGCGGCGAGACCGCCGAAATGCCGGGCATGTACGGCCCCGGCGAGTACGACCTGGCCGGCTTTGCGGTCGGCGCGGTCGAGCGCGACGACCTGATCGACGGCCAGCGCATCGATGCCGACTGCGTGCTGGTCGGGCTGCCCTCTTCGGGCCCGCACAGCAACGGCTACTCGCTGATCCGGCGCGTGATCGAGCACAGCGGCGCGGAGCTGGGCAACGACTTCCACGGCAGCACGTTGGGCGAGGCGCTGCTGGCGCCGACGCGCATCTATGTCGAAGCCGTGCAGCGGCTGCTCGGCAAGGTCGATCTGCGCGGCATGGCACATATCACCGGCGGCGGACTGACCGAAAACATCATCCGCGTGGTGCCGGAAGCCTACGGGATCGAGATCGACACGGCCAGTTGGCCTGTACCGCCCGTGTTCGACTGGCTGGCCGCTGCCGGCGGCATCGAAAGCGCCGAGATGCGCCGCACCTTCAACATGGGGCTGGGCTTCGTCCTGATCTGCCCGCAAGAC
>SLJA01000125.1 GCA_007135355.1 Wenzhouxiangella sp. | reverse complement strand
GTGCTGCTGTCGGCCGAAGACTATGCGGCCATCGAGGAAACCCTGTACCTGATGTCCAGCCCGCGCAACGCCCCGCGCCTGACCAAGGCCATCGAAGACCTGCGGCGCGGCAAGGGAAAAGAGCGTGATCTGATCGAGTGAGGATCTGTTTTCATGCCCATGCCTGGGCCGACTACCTGCACTGGCAGAAGGCCGACGCCAAACGCCTGCAGCGCATCAACGAACTGATCCGAGCCATCCAGCGCGACCCGTTCAAGGGCATCGGCAAGCTCGAGCCCCTGCGCGGCAACTGGTCGGACTTCTGGTCACGCCGGATCGACCGCGAACATCGGCTCGTCTATGCCATCGAGAACGACTCTGTGCTGATCGCGCAGTGCCGCTTTCATTATTAGCTCGCTTCGCGACCCCGGCATGTCGACTCACACGCCGGGCTAGTAGTACTAGCCAGTTTCAAGGTCAGGCCATCACGCCGCCGCGGACAGCAGGCTGCAAGGCTGGCGTTCGTGGGACACCGAATTCCTGGATTCACTCCTCAATTGGATGCGCCGCAACGAACTCGGTAATGGTCGAAGCCAGTCTCTCCGGAAAGCCGAACTGCAGGCTGTGATCCACCCCTTCCAGCCTGACCGACCGGGCATTGGGGAGGGTTTGCAGCAACAGTTGCTTGCCTTGCTCGAAAAACCCATCGGCATGGGCAATCGCAGAGGACTCACTCCCCAGAACGTACAGCGCCGGCATGCTCAATCGGGCTGCCCGCTTGCCATCGAACTCATGTTGCGCCAATGCCGGCACTTCAATTCCGAAGAATGTATCGGCATTGGCAATCGCCTGATCCACCGCACCAGGCATCTGACTCTCCATCAGCTCCTGCCACTCGGGTCGAATCAAACGAGTCAGAAAGGCATCTACTGCGGCAACCGAATCGCCGTCTTCATGGTGAGCCAAGGCAGGAGCGATCTGTTCAAGCATCTGCTCGGCGGCCGGCACCCGCATGATCGCCGGCTCCAATAGCGTCAGGGTCTGCACTCGTTCCGGCGACTGCCAGGCGAGCTCCAGTGCGATCATGCCACCGAGCGAGTGGCCCACAACATGCGCACGGTCGACCTCAAGGTGATCCAGCAAGGCCACCGCATCAGCCGCAGCCTTTTCCAGAAGTCCACCCGTCGAAAGATCAAGCGGCGCGCTGTCCGAGTAGCCACTTCGCCGATATCGGATCAGTCGGTAACCGTCCAGCACCGGCTGGTTCATGATCGGCACGAACGAATCGGCCACCAGCGCGCCGTGGATGGTGAGTATGACCTCACCCTCTCCGCTTTGCTGGTAAGTCAGGTAACCCCCATTGACCGGGGCGCGCTCCAGTCCCGGACTAGCCAGGATCGGCGCAGTCATGATCATGATCATGATCATGATCAGCAAAAGCATCGGGTACTTCATGCGTTCCTCCGTTATCCAAGGGCTTGCTGGTCACCTCGGAAAGGTGACGAGAGCTTACTAGGCAAAACGGAATGAAAGCACTTGCCCCGCCATGTTTGTCTCCAGGGCCTTCGCAATCGGCTGGCAGGCCCCATGCAGGGGAAACGCCTTCAGCCTATCGCGAGCGTTACTGGTCGGCCCGTTCTGTTCAGTCCGCATGACCCGGCCACTAACCTGGCATCAAAAAACCCCATCGTTTTGATGCTCGGCATTTTCGGCGCGGTCATGCGCCCGAACTTCGCTCGTCGATCCAGTCCTGCACCACCTGCTCGAGGATGCCGAGCGGCATGGCGCCGTTCAGCAGGACGACGTTGTGGAATTCGCGGATGTCGAAATCCTCGCCCAGGCGCTCGCGGGCCAGCTCGCGCAGTTCGAGCATCTTGATCATGCCGACCTTGTAGGCCAGGGCCTGGCCGGGCCAGACCAGGTAGCGCTCGATTTCCTCGGTGACGTCGCTGAGCGGCATGCCCGTATTCTCGAACATGTAGTCGATCGCCTGCTCGCGGCTCCAGCGCTTGTAGTGCATGCCGGTATCGACCACCAGGCGCACGCCGCGCCACTTTTCGGCCTGCAGTCGACCGAGATTGTCGTAAGGGTCGTCCTGGAAACCGGCCTCCCAGGCCAGCTGCTCGGCATACAGCGCCCAGCCCTCGGCATAGGCCGTGAACGGCACGATCCGGCGAAACGTCGGCACACCGGTCAGTTCCATCTGCAGGGCGATCTGGAAGTGGTGGCCGGGCGTGGCTTCGTGGTAGGCCAGCGTGCGCAGTCCGAAGCGCGGGTGCTCTTCGACGTGCCTCAGGTTGGCAAAGAACACGCCCGGCCGGGAACCGTCGAAGCTGGGCGGCTGATAGTAGGCGGCGGCACTGCCCTGCTCCTCATAGACCGGCACGCGCCGCACTTCGACCGGGGCCGATGGGCGCACGTCAAACCAGTCGTCCAGTCCGGCCTCGATCTCGGCGACGATCTCGCGGTAGGCCTCGAGGATGGCTTCGCGGCCTTCGTCTGAATCCTCGAACAGGAAACGCGGGTCGGCATTGAGTGCTGCCATGCGCTCGCCGACGCCACCCTCGCAGTAGCCCTGGCCGCACAGGATCTCGTCCATCTCGGCGCCGATGCGCTCGACCTCGGCCAGGCCCATGGCGTGGATTTCGGCCGGCGTGAAGTCGGTCGTGGTGTGCATGCGCGCAGCCCAGGCGTAGTATTCGTCGCCGTCGGGCAGGCGCCAGACCCCGTCGTTGCTGTCGGCGCGCTCGAGCAGGCTTTGCTGGTGCGCGATCAGGGTCTGGTAAGCGGGGTAGACGTACCGCGAGATCGCCTCGGCCAACTCGTCGGGCAGGCGCGAGCGGCGTTCGGCCGGGAAGCCTTCGATGGCATCGACCCGCTCCAGCAGTTCGACGTACAAGGGGTTTTCGGTCACCGGCTGGTCGATGAATCTGCGCATGTTCGACAAGGTGGATTCGATGGAAAAACGCGGCGCAATGACGCCGTGCCGCTCGCTTTCCTTCAGTCTCTCAACCGTGCCGGCGAACGCCGCCGGAAAGCCAGTCAGGCGCTGCAGGTAGAAATCCACGTCGCGCTCGTTGCGAACCGGGTGCATCTGGATCATGAAGTTGGGCAGGCTGGTATGGATGCCGAACATCTGGTGCAGCGGGTACTGGTGCCAGGTCCAGCGCCGGCCATCGACCTGAATGGCCAGGAACCACTCGAGGATGTCGTAGGACAGTGCAGCCTGACCCTCGTAGCGCTCGCGGTCGTAGCGCCTGAGCGTGGCCAGGCTGTCTTCGACAAACTGCCCGAGCTGCTCGGTG
>SLJA01000158.1 GCA_007135355.1 Wenzhouxiangella sp. | reverse complement strand
GCATGGTGCTGGCCGCCGCCGGCAGCCGGCTGCAGATCCCCGATGCAATTTACAAGTTCTGCGTGTTCATGCTGCTGATGCGCATCGGACTGGACGGCGGCATGGCCATCCGCGAGGCCGAGCTAAGCGCAATGCTGTTGCCGGCGGCCATCGCCATGGCCATGGGTTGCGCCATCGTGCTGATCGGGCGCTATACCCTGGCCCTGCTGCCGGGCGTGCGCACCGAAGACGGCATTGCCACGGCCGGGCTGTTCGGCGCGGTCAGCGCTTCGACCCTGGCCGTGGCCATGGCATTGCTGGAAGAGCAGGAGGTGTTCTATGAGGCCTGGGTGCCGGCGCTGTATCCGTTCATGGATATTCCGGCCCTGATCCTGGCCATCCTGCTGGCCAACCTGTACCTGGCGCGCAAGAAAGGCATCCGGCGCGAGGCCGTGCGGCCGCTGGCCATCGTCATCGAAAGCCTGCGAGGCTCGGCCCTGTCGGGCTTGCTGCTGGGCCTGGCGCTGGGCCTGCTGACTCGGCCGGAGCGTGTATTCGATGAGTTTTACGATCCGCTGTTTCGCGGCTTTCTGTCCATCCTGATGCTGACCATGGGCATCGAGGCCTGGAACCGGCTCAACGAGTTGCGCAGCGTCGCCCACTGGTACATGGTCTACGCCGTGGCCGCGCCCCTGACCAGCGGCCTCATCGCCTTCGGCCTGGGCTATATCGCCCATGTGCTGACCGGCTTCAGCCCGGGCGGGGTGATCCTGCTGGCGGTCATGGCCGGGTCGAGTTCGGATATCTCCGGCCCGCCGACCCTGCGCGCGGCCGTGCCCTCGGCCAATCCGTCGGCCTATATTGGTGCCTCGACCAGCATCGGCACGCCGGTGGCCATTGCCATCGGCATTCCGTTCTTCATTGCCCTCGGCGGGGCAGTATTCGGGTTCTGAAGCCACCTCGGCAACGACAACCATCATGGCGCAAAAGGCGCGGGAGTAACCCACCATGGATCACCACAAGGCCAGCAAGGTCGTCATCATCACCGAGAAGATCATTCTCGGCAAAGTCACCCAACTCATCGAGGCGGCCGGGGCGCGCGGCTACACCGTGACGCCGGCCGGCGGCAAGGGTAGCCGCGGCATACGTTCCACCAGCCGCGCCAACGTGATTGATGAGCTGAGCAACGTCAAGATCGAAGTCATCATCGGCAGCAAGGACGCCGCCAACCGCATCGCCGACGAGGTGGCCGAGACCTTCTTTGAGCATTACTCGGGCATCACCTATCTGGAGGAAGTCGAAATCCTGCGGCCGGACAGGTTCTGACTTCAAGCCTGTGGCGGGCGACATTTGCCGCGCGGATCCGCCATTACTTCCGCTTCGCGCTCCCGGCTGTGCCGGCCGGCTTAATCGAGAGCCACGCCGCATGGTGCTGCGCGATCGACCGCAAGATCAAAATCAATACCCAGGATGAGCAGGCCCTGATCATCATCCAGGCCCTGCACCTGAGCCGGGCCGAGCCACGTCCAGGACTGGGCCAGATGGGCCTGCTGCTCGGTGACAACTGGCTGCTGAGCTTTCGCGAGCGTCCGGACCCGCTGATCAATCGGATACTGGCACGCCTGGATCGCCCCAGCAGCCGCTTGCGCAGCAACCCGGCCGCGTAACAAGCAGCGATGCGCTGGGGGCGGAGACTCCAGCGGGTTTTTCAGATTGATATGGCGACCTGCCAAATTGTGGCGGAATCATTCAGATCATCGCCCGCACGCGCGGTCCGTGTTACCGAAACCGATCTGCAAAGATCTCGTCGCTGCGCAAGGTGTAACACCGCGAAAACTCGCTGCTGTTGCCGTCGCTGCGGGTCGCGACCGCAGTGATTGCCGAGCCCTCGGGCGGCAATGCGCCGAGCAGTAGCGGCACGCTAGCTCGGAAGGTTCGCGGTTGCCAGATGCTATTGGGGTCCAAGCCATTGATGACATTGACCTGGGTGGTGACCAGCGGCTCGTGTCCAGGACCATGACCGGCCGGATCGTTGCCCTGGCAGGTATTGTTCTGGAAGATTTCGATGCGATAGTTTCCGTTCGGGGCCAACATCATGAAGTCGATGACCAGTCGCCGGAACACCAGGTTGACCCTTTCCACGGACACATTGGTGATCTGTGGCGCGTTGAGACGGCAGTTGGCGTTGGCCTCTCCGCTGCCGCATCCGCTACCCGACCCGCCCAGGATCGGGTTGACTCCAGCTAAGCCGATATCGATACCGATCTTGCTGTTGTTGAAGATACGGTTGGCAGTCACCTCGTTACGTCGCCCCCCGCTGATGCGAATCGGTGATTCCGAGTGGCGAGACATCAAGTTGTTGGGGCCGATCCGATTGTCGCGAGCGTCGTTGCGGATCCAGACCGCATGCCGATCGTTGGCGATAGCCCCACCGAGCAGCAGGGGGGTGTAGAACCTGTTGTCAGCAATCACGTTACCGCTGGCGGTCTCACCCTGGATTCGCACCCCATCCAGGGTATTGCCGTAAATCCGATTGTTGAGGATCTCGTTGTTGCTCGAAAGATTGATGAGAATGCCGGTGCCGTTGGGGTCGGTCCCCAGCAGACTGGCCGTGGTACCGATCAGATTGTTCACCACGCTGTTTTCGCTGGTGTTGGCGTTCAAGCTGATGGCCGATCCTGTGGCCCGTGACAATAGATTGCGCTGGGCCGGCTCCGGCCCGCCGATGCGTGCGCGGCGGCCCTGAAACGCCACGCTGACGTTGACGCCGTTGGCTTGCAACACCCGCGTGCCGATGGAGCCGCCGAACTGGTTGCCGACGATGACGTGGTCGACTCCGCCGATGATGCTGATGGCACCCGAGGTGAAGCCTTCGAAGCCCAAACCGGAAACCCGGAGTCGGCTGCCATTGATGGCCTGTAGTCCCAAATTGACGCTGTTGTTGCCCGACACAAGCACGCAGGGCACGGCGTTCCAACCGCTTCCACTGCTGTTAGGCACGCTACCGACCTGCGTATAGCCTTCGATCGATACATCAACGCTGATCTGCGGCAAGGGTTCATTCACTATGATCCGTTTGGGACAACCGCTCCCGGGAATGGCGAACTGGATACGATTGGCGCCGCCGTTGATCCCAGCGTTGATGATCGCCTGGCGTAGCGAGCCGGCGCCCGAGGCATTGGTATTCGTGACCATGTGCAGAGAGGGGGTGCTGGAGTCGAATGACGACTCCAGAGCACCGCGGTCCACGGCGACGCCGCGAATCCGATCCCGCCCGTAGTTGTCATAAAGCGCGAGGTTGCCGGGCACGGCGGCGGT
>SLJA01000029.1 GCA_007135355.1 Wenzhouxiangella sp. | reverse complement strand
TGCCGTCGATGGCATCGGCTGTCGGCCAGTCCGGCCAATAGTCCAGCCGGGCACCCTGAAAGTCGATCAATGCCTGGTAGGAACCCGGCCGCAGATCACGCGCCCGGGTGCCCGCGGTCAGATGCAGATTGACCAGTCCACTGGCCTGCTCGACCCAGACAAAAGATTCATCCAGCCAGTTCATGGCCGGCTCCGGTATGGTGCGATGACTCAGATAAGGCCTTGGATCGGTCGGCCCGACACGCTGGACGTCAATGACAAAATCCAGAAATGGGCGCGGCCGGCGCAGATAAATCCAGCCATCCGCGGTGGCCCGGGCCACCGCGCTGTCGATCGAAAGACCCTGCAACTCCAGGCTGCCCGGGGCCAGCAGCAGGCGACCGGCAATGTCATCGACCACCATGTCGGCGCGGATATGGCGGCGCCAGCGCGCGGTGGGCCGGCCGCTCGGCTCCAGCACCAGGCGATCTCCCTGCAGCGCCAGATCCAGGTTCAAGCCGCGAATGCCGGGCAGCGGCTCGGGGAACTGGACATTGAGTTGACGCAGCTGACCGGCGGCGGCATGAACGCTGAATTCGGCGGTCGCCGCCAGCAGCAGGTTCTCGACTTGTCCCTCCAGTGCCTCCGGCCAGTAGGCCTGTCCACCCAGCCACGGCTCAAAGGCGGCATGAAGCGCGCCCAGGTCCAGGGTATCGACGGCCACGGCCAGGGTCTGGCGGTCTTCCACCACACGGCGACCAGCGGCCAACCCTGACCCGATTCGCACCTCCCCCTGGCGCAGCTCGGCGATGTCAAGCTGCAGCGTCTGCTCGCTGCCTTCGAACCGGGCCAGCGCATGCACCGGCTCACGCTGCTCATCCATGGCCATGGCCAGGTCGAGATCAACCACGATTTGGTCGTCAAGCAGGTTCCAGTCCAGCCACAGCTGCAAGTCGATCTGCTCGTTAGCACCGTGCCCAAGGCCGGGCGTTGCGGCACCGGCAAGGATAGGCCAGGGCAGGGTCAGGCCGTCCGCCCGCAGCCAGCCACGCACGGCAGCCCACTGATGCCGCGGGTGATCGACGACGACGCGCAGATCGAGCTGTTCCGGGCCGCTCGGGCGGTTGAGCATGCCGTGGAAATGCGTCTGCTGCCCGCGTCGTTCCAGGCGTCCCTCTTCCACTCGCAGTTCAAGCTCCGGCCACTGCAGCGGCCGAACGCGAACCGTCGCGTCACGCACCAGCAGGTCACCCAGCGGCAATTGCCGGCGCCAGTCGCCGGTCGCTCCGCCGGCCATTTGGGCACCCCAACGCCCCTCTTCATCCGGCTCGAGAACCAGATCCAGACCGATCAGAATCAAGCGGATCAGATTGCTACGCCGATCCAGCGCATTGGGCAAATGAACTTCCAGCCGCGCGCGGTCGATGTGCAGTCGATTGCCGGCATCGTCTTCGAGCTGGGCGCCGATCAGGCTCAGGCTGGGCGTCAGCCGCGGCCATTCGGCTTCGACCCGGGTCAGGGTAACGGTCTGACCCAGCTGCGCGCTGGCCGTGCGCTCCAGCCACGGCCGCAAGTGATCGGCATGAGGGACCAGGGCCCGGCCCACTCCGATCACAACCGCGGTGGTGATGATCAACACCGCCAGGGTCGTCAACACCAGCGCCCGCAACTGGCGCCATGCCCGTTTCAGCCGGGTCCTGGGTGCTGCGGCAGTCAAAGCAAAACGACGTCGAACTGTTCCTGACCGTACTGTTCTTCGGGTTGGAAACAGATCGTGGTTCCCAATTGCTCAGTCAATTCGGCGATGCTGCGGTGGTGATCCTCCAAAATCCGGTCGACCACTCTGGGACACGCCATGACGCGCAGTTCGCCGGTTTCGAACTGGCGCACCGCGCGCAGAATCTCGCGAAAGATTTCCGAACAAACGGTATCGACGCTTTTGACCCGACCGAGCCCGCCGCAAGTGGGACAGGGCTCGCACAGACGGTGCTCCAGGCTTTCGGTGGTGCGCTTGCGCGTCATCTCGACCAGACCGAGCGGCGAAATATCCGACACCGAGGTACGCGCGTGATCCCGTTCCAGCGCGCGTTGCAGGGTGCGCAACACCTGGCGGCGGTGCTCGGCCTCGCTCATGTCGATGAAATCGATGATGATAATGCCGCCCAGGTTGCGCAGGCGCAGCTGGCGGGCGATCGCCTGGGCCGCCTCGAGGTTGGTCTTGTAGATGGTGTCCTCGAGATTGCGAAAACCGACGTAGGCGCCGGTATTGACATCTACCGTGGTCATGGCCTCGGTCTGGTCAATGGTCAGGTGGCCTCCTGATTTGAGCGCTACCGTCCGGCTCAGGGCCCGCTCGATTTCGTCTTCGACGCCGTACAGATCGAACAAGGGACCATCGCCTGAGTAGGTTTCGATGCGGTCGACCCAGTCGGGGAAAAACTCGCGCGCGAACGTGCGCGCCCGCTCCACCGTGGGCGCATGGTCGATGCGCACGCGCTCGACGTCGACGTGCATGAGGTCGCGCAAGGACCGGAACGGCAGCGACAGGTCTTCGTAAATGCACTGGCCGGCGACCGCGTCCTGCATGGCGCCGTCGATTCGTTTCCACAGCCGCCGCAGATACTCCAGATCACGCGCCAGCGCATCTTCTCCGACATCCTCGGCGTTGGTACGCAGAATAAAGCCGGCCTTACTGTCCTCGCCGACCAACTTGCGCACCAGCATGCGCAGGCGCTCGCGCTCGGCCTCGGACTCAATGCGCACCGAAACCCCGATATTGTTGACTTCCGGCAGCAGCACCAGGTAGCGCGACGGGATGCTCAGTTGAGTGGTCAGTCGGGCGCCCTTGGTGCCGAGCGGGTCTTTGATGACCTGAACCAGCACGTTTTGGCCCTGGCGCAGCAGCTCGTTGATCGGCGGCGCGGCGATCGGCTCGCCGTCCTCGGTCAACTCGGGTTGGCGCGGCATGATGTCGTTGGCGTGCAGAAACGCCGTACGCTCCAGGCCAATATTCACGAAGGCGGCCTGCATGCCCGGCAGCACGCGCTCGACCCGGCCCATGTAGATATTGCCGACATAGCCGCCGTCATCCCAGCGCTCCAGATACAGCTCCTGCAGCAGCCCGTTTTCGACCACGGCGACGCGGCTCTCAGTGGGAGTGACGTTGATCAGGATTTCGTCGGGCAAAAGGCGCTCCAGAGCCGCGCAGCACGGCGACTGCAGACGTTGATTTCACAGCGCCACAGAATAGCATTGCCCCTGCAACTTGCCGTCGGCAAAGCCCATGCCTTCAAGCGTTGATCAGACCGGCTTCGCGCAG
>SLJA01000223.1 GCA_007135355.1 Wenzhouxiangella sp. | reverse complement strand
GCCGAAAGTCCGGGCGAAGACGTGTTTCTAGCCTGCACGTTGACCCGGGCCATGGTCGAAGGCCTTCAGGGAGAGTCCCTGTCGGCTCCAAGGTCGATCGCCGCCTGCGCCAAGCATTTCGCCGGTTACGGGGCTTCCGAGAGCGGCCGCGACTACGCCACCACCCATATCCCGGACAACGAACTGCACAACGTCTATCTGCCCCCGTTCCAGGCCGCCGTCGACTGCGGCGTGGCCAGCCTGATGACCTCGTTCAGCGATCTCGACGGCATCCCGGCCACAGCCCACGCCGGCCTGTTGCGCGATGTGCTGCGCGAGCAGTGGTCCTTCGACGGCATCGTGGTCAGCGACTGGGAATCGATTCCGCAGTTGTCCATCCACGGTCTGACCGCCGATGACCGCGAGTCCGCGATCGCCGCCGCCAACGTCGGCGTTGACCTGGAAATGGCCAGCGATACCTATGCGCGCCACCTGGCCGAAGCAGTGAACTCAGGTGAGGTGAGCATGCAGGTCATCGACGACGCCGTGGCCCGACTGCTGAAGCTGAAACTTGAGCTCGGGCTGTTCGAGGACCCTTACGCACCGGCCATCGAAGACGCCCAGGCCGCGCGCGAACACGCGCTGCAGGTGGCGCGCGAGAGCGCGCTGCAAAGCATGGTGCTGCTGACAAACCGCAACGAGCTGCTGCCCCTGGAGGCCGACCGGATCGAAAAGCTGGCCGTGATCGGCCCGCTGGCCGACGAGCCCTACGAGCAGATGGGCACCTGGATCTTCGACGGCGATCCCGAACGCAGCGTCAGCGCCCTGGGAGGCATCCGCGCTCTGCTCGGACCGGACACCGACATCATCTACGTACCCGTCCTGGAAACCAGCCGTAGCCGCGAATTCGTCGACCTCGACTCGGCCCTGGAGGCTGCGCGCACAGCCGACGCCACGCTGCTGTTCCTGGGCGAGGAGTCCATCCTGTCCGGCGAGGCGCACTCGCGCGCCGACATCGACCTGCCCGGGGCACAAGTCGAAATGGTTCAGCGCCTGCGCGCCATCGACAAGCCCCTGGCCGCCGTGATCCTGGCCGGCCGGCCGCTGACCCTGAGCAACATCGTCGACCAGGTCGACGCGATACTGTATGCCTGGCACCCGGGCTGCATGGGCGGCCCGGCCATCGCCGACCTGCTGTTCGGCGTAGCCTCACCTTCGGGCAAGCTGCCGGTGACTTTCCCGCGCGCGGTCGGCCAGATCCCGCTGTATTACAACGCGCGGAATACCGGCAAGCCACCGCTGCCGCACACGGTAGTCGATATCGACGACATCCCGGTGCGGGCGCCGCAGACCTCGCTGGGCATGTCCGCCTTTCACCTCGACGTGGCCCACACCCCACTGTTCCCTTTCGGCTACGGGCTGTCCTACACACGCTTTGAATACTCGAATCTGCAGATCGGCAAGGCGCAGATCCGGCCGGGTGAGTCGGTGCAAATCAGCGTCGACCTGCACAACTCGGGCCAGCGCAGCGCGGTGGAAGTCGCCCAGCTGTACGTGCGCGATCCGGTCGCCAGCATCACCCGCCCGGTGCGCGAGCTCAAGGGCTTCAAGCGGGTTCATGTCGAGCCGGGCCAGACGGTTCGGGTGCGGTTCCAGCTGCACACCGACGATCTGAAGTTCTGGATGCGCCGGCGCGGCTGGCTGCTGGAGCCGGGACGCTTCCAGGTCTGGGTGGGCGGCAACTCGGAAGCCGACCTGACCGGAGAATTCGAGTTGATCGCTGCCTGAACGGAGTACACCATGATGTTCAAAGTCATTCCCCTGCTGAGTTTGTTGTTGGTCCTGATCGCGCTGGCCAAGGCCGCACCGGCTGCTCCGATTCCGGTGGAGATCGTTCGCGGCGAAGATGGCTACCAGCTGCTGCGCGGCGGCGAGCCTTACGTGGTGCGCGGCGCGGGCATGGTGTATGACGACCTGGCAGCCTTCTCAGCCCGCGGCGGCAATTCGATCAGAACCTGGACCACGCGCGCCGATGAACTCGACATCCCGGCGCTGCTGGACCAAGCACATGCGCTGGGCATGACGGTGGCGCTCAACCTGCCGATGGCGCCGGAACGCCACGGCTTCGACTACGACGACGAGGAGGCGGTCGCCGCCCAGCTCGAGGCCATGCGCCAGGAGGTGCTGAAATACCGCGACCATCCGGCGCTGCTGTTCTGGATCATCGGCAACGAGCTGAACCACAGCTACACCAATCCGCGCGTCTGGGATGCAGTCAACGACGTCGCGCTGATGATTCGCGAACTCGATCCCCATCACCCGACGACCACCGCGATCGCCGGCATCCGCGAAGAGGTCATCGGGGCGGTCCTGGAAAGAGCGCCGGATCTCGATTTCCTCAGCTTCCAGTTGTACGGTCGCCTGTTCGAATTGCCCGAAACCCTGGCCCGCCTGGAATTCGACCATCCGTTCATGGTCACCGAATGGGGCACGATCGGGTGGTGGGAGATGGAGTCGACCACCTGGGGCGCGCCGGTCGAGCTGACCAGCTCGGAAAAGGCCGGGATCTTCGAGCGCGGCTATCGCGAGGTCCTGGCGCCGCTGCAAGGGCAGCTGATCGGCTCTTACGCCTTTTTCTGGGGCCAGAAGCAGGAGCGCACGCCGACCTGGTTCGGCCTGCTGACGCCCGAGGGTGAACAAACCGAGGCCATCGACGTGCTGGAAGCGATGTGGACCGGCGAGCGTCCGGAACATACCGCGCCGCGCATCGAAACCCTGACCCTGGCCGGCAGAACCGCACGTGAAAACGTGATCGTGCTCGCAGGGCAGAGTTTACCGGCCGAGTTTCTGGTGACCCACGACGACATGGACGCGCTGGAGTTTCACTGGGAAGTCAAACCCGAAAGCGTGGCCACCGAGGTCGGCGGCGATTACGAGACCGACATCCCCAGCGTGGCGGGCGCGATCGTCGAGGCTGACGGCGCCCACGCCGTGGTACAAGTCAACGAGCGCGGTGCTTTCCGCCTGTTCGCCCGCGTCAGCGACGGGCACGGACGCGCGGCCCACGCCAACATTCCATTTCTGGTCGAGGACGGTTTTGTGCAAGCACCCGATGCCCTGATTGCCGGCGAAGTCATGGCCGTGGCCTATTCCGGCTTCCGCGCCGGCCAACACCCCGACCGCGGCGACGGCGCGGTCAACCCCAGCCGGGCCGAAATTCTCGAGGACCTGGAAATCCTGGTCGAGCACGGCTTTCGCCTGATCCGCGTCTACGATGCCGGCGCCAACTCGCGCGAAGTGCTGGAGCTGATCCGCGAACATGAGTTGCCGAT
>SLJA01000184.1 GCA_007135355.1 Wenzhouxiangella sp. | reverse complement strand
CGATCCCAGCCCGACGGTGAATTGAAACTGGAAATCGGCGACGACGGCGGCGGCCGTATTCGCCCCGAAGGCGGCGGCATCGACGGCATGCGCGCGCGCATCGAAGCCCTGGGCGGGCTGTTCCGCCTCGACCCGGAGCGGCGTCTGATCCAGGCCCGCTTGCCGGTGACATCATGATCCGGGTGCTGATCGCCGAAGACCAGGGCCTGGTGCTGGGCGCGCTGGCCGCGCTGCTTGGCCTGGAGGACGATATCGAGGTGGTAGCCACTGCCGCCGACGGCCAGGTCGCCCTGGAACGGCTGGCCGCGGACCCGACGATCAACCTGGTGCTGACCGACATCGAAATGCCGCGGGTCACCGGGCTGGATTTGGCCGAGGCCGTGCGCGAGTGCTTTCCGGACACCCGCGTGGCCATCGTGACCACCTTCGGCCGCCCGGGCTACCTTAGGCGCGCGCTGGAAGCCGGCGTGCGCGGATACCTGCTAAAGGACACTCCGGCGGAGCAGCTAGCCGATGCCGTTCGCCGCATCGCTCGCGGCGAGCGCGTGATCGCCCCGGAACTGGCCTTGAGCGCCTGGGACGGCCATAACCCCCTGAATGACCGCCAGCGCCAGATTCTTCGCCTGGCCGGCGAGGGCTTGAGCACCAAGGCCATCGGCCAGCAACTGCATCTGGCCGAGGGCACGGTGCGCAACTACTTGTCGGAGGCCATCGGCGAGCTTAACGCGGCCAACCGCATCGAAGCCTACCGCCTGGCGCGGCAGCAGGGGTGGCTTTGAACTTCTCAAAATCCTGATCCCTAGTCCAACGTACTCTCCAAGACCCGCCAGACCCCTTCCCGCCGCGGATCCGCCGCGCCTTCGAGACGGCCGTCGGCATGGAAGAAAACGCCGTGCAAGCCGGACTCTTCGCCGCGGCCGGCGCGGACTTCGATACCCAACTCGGCCAATCCCGCCAGCAAGTCCTCCGAAAAGCGATTGACTTCGCCGAAAAAGTTCTCGCGCCAGGCAAACAGGTTGGGCAGGTCGACCGCCTCCTGGATCGGCAAACCCCAGGCCAGCAAGCCCACAATCGTCTTGGCGTTGTACACCAGGATGGCCGAGCCGCCGGGCGAGCCCAGGGCGGCGACCAGGCGGTCATCGGCGTCGAAGACCAGGGTCGGGGTCATGGACGAGCGCGGGCGCTTGCCCGGGGCCACGGCGTTGGCGGCCGGGGTCCCGTCAATCTCGGGGCGGAACGAAAAGTCGGTCAGCTGGTTGTTCAGAAAAAAACCGTCAACGACGCGGCCCGAGCCGAAGATGGACTCGACCGAGGAAGTCATGGTGACCACATTGCCGGCCGCATCGACGACCACGAAATGCGTGGTCCCGGTGGCGCGATAGCCGTCTTCCGCGGCGAACTCAAAGCCCGGTGGCGAACCGGCCGGCGGCATGTCGCCGGCACGATCACCAATCAGCGCGGCACGTTGGCCGATGTATTCAGGCTCGAGCAGGCCGTCGAGCGGGATCTCGACGAATGCCGGGTCGGCGACGAACTGGTCACGGTCGGCGTACATCAACCGACTGGCCTCGGCAAACTGTAGCCAGGCGATCGGGTCCTCGGGTCCGCGCGCGGCGATATCGGTCTGCTCGAGAATGGCCAGCATCTGCAGCAGGGCGACGCCGCTGGACGGGGGCGGAGGCACACAGACACGATGATCCATGACCTGCTTGCACAAGGCTTCACCCACACCGGGCTGGTAGGCGTCGAAGTCGGCTTGCTGGAGCGTGCCCGGCAGCGGGAAGGCGGCAGTGCGCTCGATGATGCGGGTCGAGATCGGCGGCTGCAGCAGGGCGCGCGGGCCCGTTTCGGCCAGGGCGCGCAGGGTCCGGCCGTAAGCCGGATTGGTCCAGGTTTCACCGGCGGTGATGATATCGCCGTCGGCATTGGTGAACAGGGCCACGGTATCGGGCTGATCGGCCTGCGGCCAGCGGTTGCCGGCGGCGAAGCGGGCCAGGCGCCGCGGCACATCAAAACCGTTTTCGGCTGCATCGATGGTTTCGGTGAACAGCTCGGACCACGCCAGCGCGCCGAAACGCTCGTGGGCGGCACCGAGCATCGGCATCACACCGGGCACACCCGTCGAGCGTCCACCAATAATGGCTTCGAACCAGCCCAGCGGCTCGCCATCGCTGTCCAGAAACATTCCAGGCGTGGCACCGGCCGGCGCGGTCTCGCGACCATCAAACGCGGTCACCTGGCCCGTCTCGGCCTGGTAATGGAGCAGAAAGGCACCGCCGCCAATACTGGAGCTCTGCGGTTCGACCAGGCCCAGCATGGCCTGCACGGCCACGGCGGCGTCCACCGCGCTGCCGCCGCGGGCCAGCACGGCCAGTCCGGCATCCACGGCCAGCGGGTGGGCAGCAGCAACTCCGGCGCGGGCTTCTTCAGCAGCGGGCTCGATCGTTTCAACTTCCGCAGCCGCCGCCTCCTCGATGATCGGCGTCTCGGGTGATTCGGTCCGACACGCGGTCAGGACCGGCAACAAGAACACCGCCAGGAACAGGCTGCGCAGAATCATGCGGCGACTTCCTCGCCAGGTGGCGCTAGCTTCAATCACGTCAATCTTTCCTCACGCTGAATTCAATGAACTGGACCGTGGGAGCATACCTCAGGCCCGGACCAGAGCGGGTGGAAGCGCCCTCGATGCTCGGCCGGGGAGTACCGGGGATCGAACGCGTATACTGGTCCGGCGTTTGAATCATGAGTATGCCCATGCGAAGACGACTGCCAATACCCTTGCTGCTGCTCCTGCCCGTGGCTCTAAGCGCCTGCGCCAGCCTGGAGTCGGGCGAACGCCAGGGCTTCGAGGTGCGCGGTGAATACGTCGCCGCGGTAGAGCGCGCGGCCAAGACGCGCGGAGTGGAGGTGATCTGGCTGAATCCTCCCACGCAGCGCCGCACGCGCGACATCGAGTGGACGGTGAAGAGAACCGTCGAACTCAATCGCGACCCGGACCACTAAGCCCCGATCGTTCGGCGCGGCACCAGGAAAGCCACTGGACAATTACGGGGTAAGGTGGTCGAAACGCGCGGCCACACCGAAGACGGCCAGGTTCAACGCTGGCAGGTGACCATCGAAGTTGGCTTGTCCCTGACGGACTGACCGGCGGCCTCAGTCTGCCGGCGGGCGCTCCAGCAGCGGCAAGGGCACGTGGATCAGGCCGCAGATAACGCGCAGCAGCTCCATCTCCTCAACCACGACCTGCTCGTCGTGCAGCACGCAGCGGGCCAGGCCGGCCACCAACCGCTGCTTGTCGGGCAGGGTCAGATCAT
>SLJA01000188.1 GCA_007135355.1 Wenzhouxiangella sp. | reverse complement strand
CCGGTTTGCTTCAGGGCCAAGTCCGCAAACAGCAGGTGATGGTTGACCACCACCACGTCGGCTTCCTGGGCCTGGCGGCGGGCCCGCACCAGGTGACACTGGTTGAGCTTGGGGCAATCGCTGCCCAGGCAATTGTCCTGGGTCGAGGTCACCAGCGGCCAGACCGGCGAGTCCGAGGCGATCTCGCCGAGTTCGCTGACCTCGCCGGATTCGGTCTGCCGGGACCAGGCGCGCACCTGCCGTAGTTCTTCCAGCATCAATCCGGCCGCATCCGGGTCGGCCAGGTGCTGCTCGAGCCGCTGCAGGCAGAGGTAGTTCGCCCTGCCCTTGAGCAATGCAACCCGGCGTTCCAAACCCAGTCCTTTCAGCGCCAATGGAAGGTCACGCCGATACAGCTGGTCCTGGAGATTAAGCGTGCCGGTGGACAGAATGACGCGCTCACCGCGCAGCAGCACCGGCACCAGATAGGCCAGGGTCTTGCCGGTGCCGGTGGCCGCCTCGGCGACCAGGTCGACACCCTGCTCCAGGCATTCGGCGATGGCTTCGGCCAGGGCCAGCTGGCCGGGCCGTGGCCGGAACGCGGGCAGCGTACGCGACAATGCACCCCCGATCCCGAACGCTTCGGCCAGCGCCATCATCATGTCCGGCTCAGAAGCGCGGCGGCGGTTCAACCTGACAGGCCTGCAGGCGCCCGCGCGCATCGCGCGCACCCTGCATATCACCCTGCCGCTCCAGCGCCACGGCGATGGTGCGCCAGTTGCGCTGACACAGTTCACCCACGCGCGGTCCAACGTCGAATGAACGCCGGGCGTGGCTTTCGGCCTGGTCCCACTGCCCCTGATCGAGGCGCACCTCGGCCATCTGTTGCAACAGGGCTGGATCGCGCGGTTCAATGCGAATGGCGCGCTCCAGCAGCGTGGCCGCGCGCGACAGGTCGCCGCTCTGCTCGGCCTGGGTCGCTGCCTCGCTGAGTTCAATCACGGCCGGATTGCGCAAGGCAAACACCTGCAGACCGCCGGCCTCGGCCGCCGCCGGGGCGCGCACTTGTTCGGTGGCGACGCGCTCGTCGACCGGCGCGGGCACCTGCGTGGCACAAGCAGCCAGCAGGAGCACGGGCAGCAGGAGCAAACCTGATCGAAAAAGTCCGTATCGCGGGCTGAGACGGAATTGGCTTGGCATGGGATGATTCACTCTGGAAATCAGGGGTCTGACACAAACAGCGCAGACGGCCACTATTCTAGCTGGCCTATTGGACAATTGCCCTTGACGATATCGACCGATCCGGTCGGTCCTCCGTGGCCGACGGCCGATCCTGTATGGCGCCGCCCGCTGGGTTTGGCCGTCGGGGATGGAACCCCGACCTACGAAACCCGATCGAGGCCATGTGGGTCGGCCCTCCGTGGACAAGCCGCGGGCGTGATGCCCGAAGAAGACATTCCTTCAACCTCCCCAATCTGTCAGCGGGGTGTGGGGTTGCCTTTCCGCCCGCCAAGGGGCTCGGCGGCGTCCACGCTCCCAGCCGCATCCATCCGCGGCACGAACCCATTTCGAAACCCATCACCCCTCAATCTCCACCGATGCAGCCTCAGTGGCACCCAAGCGCCAGCAAACCATCCGCATCGCCGATCACGTAAAGCCCCTTGGCGGGTGGAAAGGCAACCCCACACCCCGCTGCCCACCAAACTCGTAAAGCCCCTTGGCGGATGAAAAGGCGGCCCCACACCCCGCCGCCCACCAAACTCGTAAAGCCCCTTGACGGATGAAAAGGCGGCCCCACACCCCGCCGCCCCCAAAAACTCGTAAGCCACTCGGCGACCAAAAAAGCCACCCCATAAACCGTAAACCGTAAACCGTAAACCGGTATTTCCTGAACCCTGAACCCTGAACCCCGAACCCTGGATCCCTTCAATCCCTCCGCCAAAACCGCCGCGCAGGCTCTTCCTCATCGTCAAACATCCCGTTCGTGCAAGGCGAATAACCGGCTGGCTGCGAGCCGGCGATGAACGGAATCGCGCGCGAGTTGGGGCAGCCTTCGACCGCCAGCAGCGGTGACGGCCAGTCGATCCAGTACCACTCGATCTGCTCGGGCCAGTTGCGCGCCGGCGGGCGCAGCGGCAGGGCGCTGAACAACTCGGCCCAGACCGGCAGGGCAGTAGACGATCCGCTGATATTGGCCGGCGCGTTGTCGTCCCGACCGGTCCAGACCACGCCCAACCAGTCGTCGGTGTAGCCGACGAACCACGCGTCCCGACGCTCGTTGGTGGTGCCGGTCTTGCCGCGTACGCCGGGATCATTGGGCAGACGCCAGGACAGGCTGCGGCCGGTGCCGTCGGTGACCGCGTGGCGCAGGGCAAAGTCCAGCAGCGCCAGCGCCTCGCGCTCGCGAATCGGACGCAGGCGGGTCGGGTAGCGGCCGATCTCGCGGCCGTTGGCGTCAACCACCTGGTTGATGGCGCGCAAGGGCGCGGCGAAGCCTTCGGCGGCCAATGGTTGGTACAACTGGGCCACCTGTAACGGACTCAATTCCAGCGCGCCCAGCAGCACCGAGGGATGCGGCTCGCCCAGACCGCCGATACCGAACTGCTGGAACACGCGTAGCAGGGCCGGCACGCCGACCTGCAGGCCCAGCGCCACCGTGGCCTGGTTGAGTGAGCGCGCCAGGGCGTCCATCAACGCGACTTCACCATGGCTCTGGTTGTCGTAATTGCGCGGGCGCCAAGGATCGCGACCGGCCACGGGCACCGACAGCGGCGCATCCATCAGGGGTGTCGACAGCTGCCAGCGCTCCGGCTGGGCCAGCGCCAGCAAATAGACGAAGGGCTTGACCACCGAGCCGACCGGCCGGCGGGCATCAAGCGCGCGGTTGAAGCCAAAGCGGCCGGGCGAGCGATCACCGACCAAGGCCCGGATTTCGCCCGAGGCCGGATCGACCAGCACGATCGCTCCCTGCAGCTGACCGGACCGGCCTTCGACTCGAGCCAGTCCTTCAGACAGGGCGCGCTCGGCCTGCTGCTGAGCAAATGGATCAAGCGTGGTGAAGATCCTCAAGCCCGCGCCACGCAGGTCGCGATCGCGATAATCGCTTCTAAGTTGACGGCCGACCAGATCCAGGAAACCATCGTGCCGGCGCGCCGCCCTTGCGCTGCCCGAGCGCACCTCCAGGGGTGCATTCCGCGCCCGGCGCCACTCGGCCTCGTTGATCAGACCCGTCTCGTAGAACATGTCGATGACGATATCGCGCCGCACGCGGGCCCGCTCCGGGTTGCGCTGCGGGTTGTACCAGGACGCTCCCCGCACCATGCCGACCAGCAGCGCAATCTGCTCGGT
>SLJA01000303.1 GCA_007135355.1 Wenzhouxiangella sp. | reverse complement strand
TCGGCTGCGTCGGCTTCGGCCTTGTCATCATGCCGGGTACCGGCGGCATGCTCGGGCGGTGCGTAGACCGTGTAGAGCTTGAGCGGTTTGCTGCCGGTGTTGATGAAGTTATGTTCCACGCCGGCGTGCACGAAGACCAGGTCATTGGTGCCGACTTCGCGGACCTGACCTGATAAAACAGCCTGGCCGTTGCCTTCGACAAAGATCAGAATCTGATCGTGGCCCGCATGAACTTCGGAGCCGATTTCTTCTCCGGGCTGGATGGTCATCAGCACCACCTGGCACTCTTTGCCGGTGATGACTTCATCGCGAAAAGCCTCGTTGTTCAGCGCGAGCTTGACGATGGGAACAACGTTGTTGTCGATGGATGCACTCATGGCTGGGATTCTCCTTTGCTTATTGCCAGTCGGGTCAGTGTTCACTTTAACGCCTCTGTCCGGGGCAGTGTCTTGATCGGGCTCAATGGGCCGCCAATTCACCCCGAAACACGGCCAGCAGGGTGCGGACGGCGACGGTGGCGATGATCAGGTTGACGAGTATGGCCAGCAAAAGCAGGGGCGCGTCACCGAGGACGCCCGTCAGTTCGGCGAAGCGGAAGCTCGCGGCCGTGAAGGCGGCCAGCGGGAAGGTGTAGGCCCACCAGGACGGGAAAAATGGCAGTTTGAGAAAGCCCGGAATCTGCGGGAGCAACAGCAGGAAAGTCAGCAGGGCGATGAAATAGAACATCAGGCCCGCACCCGGATCATTGCCGCTGAGCTGTAGCCAGGCCAGAAAAGCCACTGCCGGAGGCGCCAGCAGGATCGCCAGGGTTGGGCGCATCGGGGGCTCGAGGGCATCGCCGATGATCAGCCGATAGAACACCACCGTGCCGAGGATGACCCAGAAAAACATACCCGTGCTGAAGAAGAACCAGGCGGTGAGTTCGTATCCGGCCGGGATGGCCGCCATGGGCACCAGCACGTTGCCGACCGCCGGAATAAACCAGGCCGGGTTGAGGCTGTTAGGTGGTCGTTCTGAGTTGAACCAGACGCTGACGATGAGCACGGTCAGCGCCAGCTGCAAGCCGGCGCCGCTGAGCCAGAGCAGGTTTGACAGCCCCTCCAGCCATGGCCGGCTCAGAATGCCGAGCAGAATCAGGTTGATGGAGATAGCCGGCAGGAAATTGATCCGAATCGGATGGCGCAACTCGGCCATGACCTGGTCACGGTGGCGCAGAGCCTTGAGCGCGTAGGCGGGGACAAGGATCACAAAGATCAGCCCGGCGGTGACGGTCAGTGCGGGTGAAACCAGCGCTGCAAATTCCCAGCGGGTCTCCATGGCGTGCCAGACCAGCGCCAAACCGCTCAAGCCCATCACGGAGGCAAAAAGCGGTAGCGGGAGGCTGGCGATGAAGCTGGTTGGGGCGGGATGGTTCTGGGTCATGGGCGCAGTATAAGAGAAGCCTAAAGTAATTGCTGAAAAGCGTCAGCGGCCGGGTCGATTCGGCTCGGGCGCGGGAATCTCGCAAATTGCTGTTGACCGCCAGAAAAGACTGCGCAATAATACCCGGCTTGCACGCGCCCGTAGCTCAGCTGGATAGAGTACCTGGCTACGAACCAGGCGGTCGGAGGTTCGAATCCTTCCGGGCGCGCCAGACATAAAAAAGCCCCGCCCCGCGCGGGGCTTTTTTTATGTCTGATGCACCCGGAGGCCGAGTCGCACCTCCTCAGGTTCGAACCGAGCGGCGCAGCCGCGAGCTCGATGCGGCGCAGCCGCACCCGCAGGGCAAGCGCCGTCAGGCGCGCAGTCCATCCTTCCGGGCGCGCCGGACAAACGCAGCAGCCACATTGATGCCACATTGATTGACCCCAGGCCACAGAACCTCTACAATTGACCGGCTAAGGATCGGGGCGTAGCGCAGCCTGGTAGCGCAACTGCTTTGGGAGCAGTAGGTCGCAGGTTCAAATCCTGCCGCCCCGACCAATTTAGAAGATTAGATGATTTTGGCGCCCGTAGCTCAACTGGATAGAGCATCGGCCTTTGAGCACCGTAGCCCTATGGGGGTGCGGGATAAATAAGGAGCCCCTGCCGGGAAACGGAACCAGCAGGGTGGACTGCACCGTAACGGGGAAACCTTAACGGCAATCTCGGTTGGCCGATGGCAATCCCGTGGAAACCGTTGCTCGACGGGTGGACTGTGCGAGTGATTTAGGACGGGATCCGTAGAGACTATACGTGCAGCGCCTGAGATGGCGAAGAGATAGTCCAGACCACAAACCCCGGCCGATTGGGCCGTGGGCCGCGAAAGCGGTAGTTGGTATGCTAAGCCGGCGGTTGCAGGTTCGAGTCCTGCCGGGCGCGCCAAGCAAGTCGAGTCGGTTAAAATACCGCTCGGAATAGAAGAAACAAGCCTGTGGTGGGCGTAGCTCAGTTGGTAGAGCACTGGATTGTGGCTCCAGAGGTCGCGGGTTCAAGCCCCGTCGCTCACCCCATTTTCGCAAGGCGCCGATCGCGCCGAACAAGCGGGCCGCTAGCTCAATGGTAGAGCAGCTGACTCTTAATCAGTAGGTTCGGGGTTCGAGTCCCTGGCGGCCCACCACTCACTGCGCCGACGCTGTGGCCCGTGCGGCAAGCGTCGGCTTTTCGATTCAGGTATCACGAGACTAGCCAGCCATGCAGGTATCCGTTGAAAAGACCGGCGATCTTGAGCGTCGGATGACCGTTCAGGTGCCCGGAGAGAGCATCGATTCCCAGATCAGTTCCCGGCTTGATGAGCTGCGCCGGCAGGTGCGCCTGAAGGGCTTCCGTCCCGGCAAGGTGCCGCTGAATGTCGTGCGTCAGCGCTACGGTAAGCAGGTACGTGAAGAAGTCATCGGCCAGGTCATGGAGTCAAGCCTGCAGGAAGCCATCGGCCAGGAAAAACTGCGCGTGGCCGGGGTCTCGCGTCTTCAGCCCTCGTCGGGTCTGGAGTTTGAGGGTGACTTTGAATTTGTCGCCGAACTTGAAGTATTTCCGGAGCTGCCGGAGATTGATGTCAGCGAGTTGAGCTTCGAGCGTCCAGTGGCTGAAGTGGCCGACTCCGATGTCGATGACATGATTGATACGCTGCGCGAGCAGCGCCGCGAATGGGAGCCGGTCGAGCGAGCCGCCGGCGACGGTGATCGCGTGCGGTTGTCGTATGTGGCTGATCTGGACGGCACCAGAGTGCCCGAGCAGGGCCAGCATGAGCTGGCGCCGACCCTGGGCAAGATGAAGTCCTTCCCGGAGTTGGAGTCTGCCCTGCAGGGCATGAGCGCCGGCGATAACAAAACGGCGGAGTTGACCTTCCCCGAGGATTATCGCTACCAGGCCCTGGCCGGCAAAACCGCCACCGTCGAGCTGAGCGTGAAGCAGGTCGAAGGCTCGGACTTGCCGGAGGTCAACGACGAGTTTGCGGCCCTGTTTGGCATTGACGGTGGCGTGGAGCAAATGCGCAAGGACGTGCGCAAGAACCTTGAGCGTGAGCTGCGCCAGGGTGTGGCCAGTCGCCTGAAGGTGGCGGTCACCGATAAACTCGGCGAGCGCTTCATGGAGGTCAAGCTACCGCGGTCCAGCGTTGTGCAGGAAGCGCGCCAGATTGCTGAGCAGTACGCCCAGCAGAGCGGGCAGGAACAGCTGCCGCCGCTTGAGCAGTTCATGCCGAGCGCCGAGAAGCGCCTGCGCCTGGGCCTGCTGATGGGCGAGCTGGCGCGCCAGAACAAGATCCAGATCGACCAGGCGCGGGTGCAGAAGAAGCTCGAGGAGATTGCCGACACCTACGAGGAGCCGGCGCAGATCATCGAGATTTACCGTGCTGACGCCAGGCTCATGGACCAACTGGAAAATCTGGTGTTGGAGGAGCAGGTGATCGATCTGGTGCTGGACAAGGCCCAGGTCACGGACAAGCCAATGAGCTTCAAGGAAGCCCTGGAGACCTGATGAACGAACAAGCGCTAAACCTGGTGCCGATGGTGGTCGAGCAATCGGCCCGCGGCGAACGTGCCTACGACATTTATTCGCGCCTGCTTAAAGAGCGCGTCATTTTCATTGTCGGTCCGATTGAGGATTACTCGGCCAACTTGATTGTTGCCCAGCTGCTGTTTCTGGAGTCGGAAAACCCGGAAAAAGACATCAACATCTATATCAATTCCCCGGGCGGCTCGGTGACGGCCGGCATGGCCATTTACGACACCATGCAGTTTGTCAAGCCCGATGTATCCACCATGGTGATCGGGCAGGCGGCCAGTATGGGCGCGCTGCTGCTGGCGGCCGGCTCCAGCGGCAAACGCTACGCGTTGCCGCACTCCCGAGTGATGATTCACCAGCCATTGGGCGGGTTTCAGGGCCAGGCTTCGGACATCGATATCCACGCCCGCGAGATTCTGAAAATCAAGGACACGCTGAACCGGATTCTTCAGCACCACACCGGTCAGCCGCTGGAAATCATCGAGCAGGATACGGATCGCGACAAGTTTTTGTCGGCGGAAGCCGCGCGCGATTATGGTCTGCTCGACGAAGTGTTAAGCGCGCGCCATTCCGCGTAGCTTTTCACGGATTCGGGTACACTCTAGCCTGAGCGAATCGGCGGAACCCTTTTGACATCGATATGAGTGATTCGACCAGCGACGGCAAGATTCTGTACTGCTCTTTCTGTGGCAAAAGCCAGCACGAGGTGCGCAAGCTCATCGCCGGCCCCAGCGTCTACATTTGTGATGAATGCGTTGAGTTGTGTAACGACATCATCCGTGAAGAGCTGGAAGAGTCGAGTCTGGCCGAGCGGGAGCAACTGCCTACCCCGCGCGAAATTCACACCTTCCTAGATAACTACGTGATCGGCCAGCAGCCGGCCAAGAAGGTGTTGTCGGTGGCGGTCTACAACCACTACAAGCGGCTGGAGTCGCGCAAGCACCGGGATGATGTCGAGCTGGCCAAGTCCAACATTTTGTTGATTGGCCCGACCGGCTCGGGCAAGACGCTGCTGGCCGAAACGCTGGCGCGGATGCTCAACGTGCCTTTCACCATTGCCGATGCCACCACGCTGACCGAGGCCGGCTACGTAGGCGAAGATGTCGAGAACATCATCCAGAAGTTGCTCCAGAAGTGCGATTACGACGTCGAAAAAGCCCAGAGCGGCATTGTCTACATTGACGAAATCGACAAGATTTCGCGCAAGGCAGAGAACCCTTCGATTACCCGCGATGTGTCCGGCGAGGGTGTGCAGCAGGCGCTGCTCAAGCTGATCGAGGGCACCATGGCCTCGGTGCCTCCGCAGGGTGGACGCAAGCACCCGCAGCAGGAGTTCCTGCAGGTCGACACGCGCAACATCCTGTTTATCTGCGGCGGCGCTTTTGCCGGTCTGGACAAGGTCATCCAGGCGCGCTCGGAGTCCGCCGGTATCGGGTTTCGCGCCGAGGTTCGCGCGTCCGAGTCGGCCGATGCCTCGGCCTTGCTGGCCAAGGTCGAGCCGGAAGATCTGATTCGCTTTGGCCTGATCCCCGAGTTCGTGGGTCGAATGCCGGTGGTGGCAACGCTGGGCGAGCTTGACGAGGAGGCGCTGGTGCGCATCCTGGTTGAGCCCAAGAATGCCGTGGTCAAGCAGTTCCAGAAACTGTTCGACATGGACCGCTGCGAGCTGGAGGTACGCGAGGATGCCTTGCACGCCATCGCCCGCAAGGCCATGGCGCGCAAGACCGGTGCACGCGGTCTGCGCACGATCCTGGAAAATGTACTGCTGGAGAGCATGTACGATTTGCCCTCAATGCAGGACGTCAGCAAGATCGTGATCGACGAGGCCGTCATCAACGGCGAATCCGACCCGTATCTGATCTACGAAAGCAAGGGCAAGCAGCGCGCCGGCGCTGAGTCCTGAAACGATCGCAGCGGCAGGCGGCGCACGCCGCCGCGCCGGTGCTCACCGCACCTTCGCGGTGGCCGATGCACCCTGCCGTCATGCCTGTCATCTTCTCCGTGTCGCTTGAATACCGTCGCCGCGGCGCCAATATCACTCCCCGACGCCGATTGATTCGGTGTCCTCATCCCGATACGAGATACCCGATCTGATTATGGTTACAGCAGCAAAATCTTCCTCCGAGCAACCACCGCGCCAGCCAACGCCGGTGCTCAGCCTGCGCGATGTGGTGGTTTTTCCGCATATGGTCATCCCGCTGTTTGTCGGCCGGGAGCGTTCCGTTCGCGCGCTCGAGGAGACGATGAACTTTGACAAGCGGATCCTGCTGGTCACTCAGAAAAATCCCGAGACGGAATCTCCCGGGGCCGAAGATCTGTTCGAGTGCGGCACGATTGCCAGCATTCTGCAAATGTTGCGTTTGCCGGATGGCACGACCAAGGTGCTGGTCGAGGGGGTTGAGCGGGTGCGCATCCGCGAGCTGCATGACCAGGAAGGTTACCTGGCCGGTAACTGGAGCTACCTGGAAGCGGCCGATCCCGACGATGAACGCGCTTTGGAAGTAACCAATCGCAGCTTGGTGGGCCTGTTCGAGCAATACGTCAAGCTCAGCCGCAAGATTCCGCCCGAGTTGCTGACCACTCTGGCCGGCATTGAAGACCCCAGTCGTCTGGCCGACACCATTGCCGCTCATCTTGGTATTCGCATCGAAGACAAGCAGCAAATTCTGGAAACCCCCTCGGTGCTGCAGCGCATGGAGCGGTTGATGGCGCTGATCGAGGGCGAAATCGACGTACTCAAGCTGGAAAAGCGGATTCGTGGTCGGGTCAAGACGCAGATGGAGAAAAGCCAGCGCGAGTATTACCTGAATGAGCAGATGAAAGCCATTCAGAAAGAGCTGGGCGACCTCGACGAGTCCGGTAACGATCTGGGCGACCTGGAAGCCAAGATCGAGAAAGCCGGCATGCCGGCTGAAGCACTGGAAAAGGCCAAGACCGAATTCAACAAGCTCAAGATGATGTCGCCGATGTCGGCCGAAGCCACCGTCGTGCGCAATTATCTGGACTGGATGCTGATGATGCCGTGGAAAAAGCGCAGTCGCGTGCGCAACGACATCAAGGCGGCCGAAGGCATCCTCGAGGCCGATCATTACGGGCTGGAGCGAGTCAAGGAGCGCATCCTCGAGTACCTGGCCGTGCAGCAGCGAGTCAAAAAACTCAAAGGCCCGATTCTTTGCCTGGTGGGCCCGCCAGGTGTCGGCAAAACCTCGCTCGGTCGCTCGATTGCCAAGGCCACCGGGCGGGAGTTTGTGCGCATGAGTCTGGGCGGGGTGCGTGACGAGGCCGAGATTCGCGGTCACCGCCGGACCTACATCGGCTCGATGCCCGGCCGCGTCCTTCAGAACCTGGGCAAGGTGGGCACGCGTAACCCGCTGTTCATGCTCGATGAGCTGGACAAGATGTCGATGGACTTTCGCGGCGATCCCTCATCGGCGCTACTCGAAGTGCTCGATCCCGAACAGAACAACACCTTCGGTGATCATTACCTGGAGGTCGATTTCGACCTGTCGGAAATCATGTTCGTGGCCACGGCGAATTCGCTGAATATTCCGCCGGCGCTGCTGGATCGAATGGAGATCATCCGCATTCCCGGCTACACCGAGGATGAAAAGCTCAATATCGCCGTACGCTACTTGCTGCCCAAGCAGATCAAACAGCATGGCCTGAAAGACAAAGAAATCTCGGTCAGCGAAGGCGCCATCACCGATATCATTCGCTATTACACGCGCGAGGCGGGGGTGCGTAATCTCGAGCGCGAGCTGGCCAAGATTTGTCGCAAGGTCGTCAAAGAGTTGAGTGTTGACGACAATCTGGAGAGTCGTCAGGTCACAGTCCGCAACCTCGATAAGTATCTGGGTGTGCGCCGGTTCCGCTATGGGCGTGCCGAAGAAGAGAACGAAATCGGTCAGGTCACCGGTTTGGCCTGGACCGAAGTGGGCGGCGAATTGCTGCAAATCGAGGCCGCAGCCGTGCCCGGCAAAGGCAAGCTCACTCATACCGGTCAGTTAGGTAGCGTTATGCAGGAGTCGGTGCAGGCTGCTTTGTCGGTCGTGCGTGCTCGTGCCGCCGCGCTCGGAATCGCCGAAGATTTCCATCAAAATCGAGATATACATATTCACGTTCCCGAGGGCGCGACGCCCAAGGATGGTCCAAGCGCCGGTATCGCCATGGCAACCGCGCTGGTCTCGATCCTGACCGGGGTCGCGGTGCGGTCGGATGTGGCAATGACCGGAGAAATCACCCTGCGCGGTAAAGTGCTGCCCATTGGCGGCTTGAAAGAGAAGCTGCTGGCCGCGCTGCGCGGGGGCATCCGGCTGGTGATGATCCCGAAGGAAAACGAAAAGGATCTGGCCGAAATTCCGCAGCGGATCAAAAAGGATCTGGAGATCAAGCCGGTACAGTGGATTGATGAGGTGCTTGAAGTGGCCCTGGAGCGGTTGCCGAACGCCGAAAAGGCTGACGGCCCGGCGGCGGCCAAGACCGAATCGGCCGCCAGCGCGATCAGACCGCATTAGAGGCGCGCATTGATTGCAATTTGGCGCTAGAATACCTGCGTTAAGGCTGTCACATGCTCTGCCTGAGCCGGCGACTCGCACGGTTTCGTCCAGGCATTTTTAGTTGGAGCTTTTTAGAGAGGCCACTGAATCCATCGGGGCGCATTAGGCTTGAGGGAACCCGCAGTAGGCTGTGAACGTAAATGGACAAGATTGGAGTTTTGACAAATGAATAAATCAGAATTGGTTGACGCAATGGCCGCGGATGCGGGGTTGAGTAAGGCTGATGCTCAGCGCGCGCTGGAATCTTTCACCTCGAATATCGGCAAGGCGTTGAAGAAGGGCGATACGGTATCGCTGATTGGTTTTGGTACTTTTTCGGTGAAGAAGCGTGCTGCCCGTACCGGCCGCAACCCGTCCACCGGCGAGACCATCAAGATCAAAGCCTCGAAAACTCCTTCATTCAAGGCTGGTAAAGGTCTTAAAGACGCGATAAAATAGCGGGCTATTGCCCGGGGTGCTTAGCTCAGCTGGGAGAGCATCGCCCTTACAAGGCGAGGGTCGGCGGTTCGAGCCCGTCAGCACCCACCAGGTTTAAGGAGTGGTAGTTCAGTTGGTTAGAATACCGGCCTGTCACGCCGGGGGTCGCGGGTTCGAGTCCCGTCCACTCCGCCAACACCCGCAGGGCGCCTCCTCAGGCGCCCTGTTTGTTTCAGGCCTCTGAGATTGACTCTTTCTCGCAACTGACATAAAGATTCCCCGAACCCCATGCTGCAAGCCATCCGCGAACGCGTCACCGGTATCGTCGCCATCTTTGTCCTCGGTTTGTTGGCCGTGCCGTTTTTGTTCTTTGGTGTCGAGAGCTACATTCGCGCCGTGCCGCAAGATGCCGTGGCCACCGTCGGTGATCATGAGATCAGCACCTCCGAGTTCCAGACCAGCTTTGCCCGTTTTCGGGCTGAACAGCGTCAGCAACAGGGTGCCGCCCACGACGAAATTGCCATCAACCAGCCGGTCGTGCGACGCCAGCACCTGGAAGGCATGATTGACGAGGTGCTGCTGCGCCAACATGCTGAAAACATGGGGCTGGTGATCAGCGCCGACATGCTGGTAGACCTTATTCGCCAGATTCCAGCCTTTCAAATTGACGGTCGCTTTGAGCCCGATCTTTACCAGCAAGCCCTGCGAGCTTCCGGGCTGACCCCGCGCGCTTTTGAGCGCGATCTGCGCGAGGATCTGCTGATGCGGATGATCCCGACCAGCGTTGCCGGGTCCAGCATCGTCACCGAGGCGGAAGTGGACCGCATGCTGAGCCTGCAGAACGAAACGCGTCAGATCAGCAAGATCAAGGTCCCCGCGGCCTTGTTTGAAGACGCGGTGGTGATTGAAGATGAAGAGGTCCGTGAGTATTACGAGGCGAATTTGAGCGACTTCCTGACCACCGAAGCAGTCAGCATTTTTTATGTGGAACTCGATACGGTGGCCATGGCGGCGGACGCCAGCTTGTCGGAGGAAGAGCTGCGTCAGCGTTATGAGGCCGCGCGTCAGCGTTTTTTAACGCCGGAGCTGCGCCAAGCCTCGCACATTCTGCTTGAGGTGACGCCCGGGCGCGACGAAGCGGAGACCGAAGCCTTGGCGCAGACCCTGTTTGAGCGCCTGGTTGCGGGTGAATCGTTTGCCGAGTTGGCGCTGGAATACTCCGACGATCCAGGTTCGGCCGCCGACGGTGGCGATCTCGGCTGGATCGAGGCCGGCGACATGGTGCCTGAGTTCGAAGATGCGCTATTCGATCTGACGCTGGCCGGTGAAGTTTCCGCGCCGGTTCGCAGCTCTTTTGGCTGGCATTTGATCCGGCTGGAGGATGTGCGTGAACCCGAAGGCATGAGTTTTGAGGAGGCGCGTGAGGAGATCCTGGCCGACTTCCGCGAGCGCGAAGCCGAAGATCTGTATATCGAACTGTCCGAGCGCATGGTCGATCTCATCTTTGCCGATGACAGCACGCTGGAACCCCTGGTGGCCGAGCTGGACCTCGAGATTCGCCAGGCGGGCCCGTTTACGCGGGCCGGTGGCGAGGGCATCAGCGGTGAGCGTCCGGTGATCGAGGCCGCCTTCTCGGACCTGGTGCTGCTGGACGGAGCGGTCTCGGATCCGATCGAGCTGGACCGTAATCGCATGGTTGCGATCAAGCTGGATCAGCATTTCCCGGCCGAACCCAGGGCCTTTGAAGCCGTTGAAGATGAGATTCGCGAGCGCCTGGCGCAGCGCGCGGCCGCCTCTGAGGCGCGCGAAAGAGCGGCCGCCTTGCGCGAGCGGCTGGAAACCCAGGGCGTGTCCCTGGCTGAGTTGGCCGAGGCAGAAGAGCTGGAGTTTGCTGAGCATCCTTCGGTCAGGCGCTTTGATTTCCAGCACGGGCCTGACTTTTTGAGTGACTTGTTCAGGCTGCCGGCACCCGGCGAGGAGCCGACACTGCATGTCATGCGCACGCAGGATGGCTATGCCCTGGTGTCACTGCAAGGCGTTCAGCCGGGTAATCCTGTTCTGGCTGGGGAGCAGGAGCGGCAGTTGATGCGGCAACAGATCTTGATCGGACGCGTCAATGAAGAAGTCGAAGGCCTGCTGGCCTATCTGCGCGCCAACACGCGCATTCGCGTGGTGGAAGAGCGTATCTGACAGCGGTTGCGGCCGGCAGCGTGGGGCCGGCCCTCAGTCCTCGGCCGGGCGCAGGCGTGTTATTCCAACCCGGCCATGCCGACGATGTTATAGCCCGCGTCAACGTAGGTGATCTCGCCGGTTACCCCGGCGGCCAGATCGGAGCACAGAAAGGCGGCCACATTTCCGACGTCCTCAATGGACACGCTTCGACGCATGGGGGCGGTTTGTTCCACGTGGTCGAGCATGGCACGGAACTTGGGGATGCCGGCCGCGGCCAAGGTCTTGATCGGTCCGGCCGAAATCCCGTTGACGCGAATGCCCTCGGGGCCCAGGCCATGGGCCAGGTATCGGACCGAAGCCTCCAGTGAAGCCTTGGCCAGGCCCATGACGTTGTAGCTGGGCATGGCCCGGATGGCGCCCAGATAGCTCAAAGTCAGGAGCGCGCCATTGCGGTTCTGCATCAGAGCGCGGCCGGCGCGGGCCAGGGCGGGAAAGCTGTAGGCGGAAATCTCATGAGCCACCCGGAAGCCCTCACGGTTGACCACGTCGGCAAACTCGCCTTCGAGTTGATCGCGTGGGGCAAAGCCAACGGCATGAACGATGATGTCCAGCGCCCCCCAGTCTTGCTTGATCCGGTCAAATACCGCGCTGATTTCCTCATCGCTGCTGACGTCTAACGGCAAGACCAGCGTTGAGCCGGTTTGCTGAGCGATTTTGTCGACGCGCGACTTCAGTTTTTCGTTCTGGTAAGTGAAAGCCAGTGTGGCGCCCTCGCGATGCATGGCCTCGGCAATTCCCCAGGCGATGGATCGCGCGCTGGCCACCCCGACGATCAGCGCCTTTTTTCCGTCCAGCATGCCCATGTCGTGATCCTTTGTTTTCCAGGTTGTTGGCAATGGTGAGGTCTGATTGTACTGAAGGCGGCCATTAAACCGCAGGGCCATGATGCCTTCATCTGTCCATGGCGGCCGTGCCGGTACAGTCGCGACCTCATTTCATTGGAGATGGATATGAAGTTGATCGGCATCAGCGGCAGCCTGCGCGCTGCCTCATTGAATACGCGATTGCTGGGCCTGATGGCCGAACTGGCTCCCGATGGGGTGCAAGTGGACCAGGCCGGTCTGCACGGTATACCGCTTTACGACGGTGATCTTGAAGCACAAAGCGGTGTTCCCGAGGCGGTGGAATCACTGCGACAGCGCATCAAGGAGGCCGACGGCTTGATTCTGGTGACGCCGGAATACAACGCGGGCATGCCGGGGGTCCTGAAAAACGCGCTGGATTGGCTGACCCGGCCGGGTTCGGAGATGAAACCCACCTTCGGTCATCGGCCCACGGCACTGGCCGGCGCCACGCCAGGCGCTTTCGGCACAGCTTTCGCCCAAGCCGGTGCCCTGATCAACCTGCGTCAGCTGGGTTGCAAGCTGTATCCGGATTACCTGCGGGTGTCGCGTGCTGATCAGTTGATGCCGGAAGGTGGAGAGGTGGATACCGAATTGCGGAAGCAGGTCGTGGAGTTTGTGCAAGGGTTTGCGACCTTTGTTCGGTAAGGTCTGGAAAAATGGTGCCCCGGGCAGGATTCGAACCTGCGACCTACCGCTTAGGAGGCGGTCGCTCTATCCCCTGAGCTACCGGGGCAGGGGTGAGAGAATGGTAACAGACGGACGGTTCGGATCCGGCAGG
>SLJA01000047.1 GCA_007135355.1 Wenzhouxiangella sp. | reverse complement strand
TGGGGCGGCAGCCCGGGCGCGAATCTTCGCCAGGCTGCCTTCAGACAAAAGGCAGGCTACCGGAGACGCGCGATGGAACTTCCGCCGTTTCTTCGGTGACGACTCAAAACCTGCCTCCAGACTTCATGGAATAGCCGGGTAGTTTAGTCGGTTGCGGGCGTTTGTCAAATGGTTTGGGCCGGGTTCAGCGTTCAGGGTTCAGGGTTCAGGCGAACTGGCTTGATGCCTCCTGAACCCTGAAACCGGAACCCTGAACCCCCCGCTGGTATAATGCGGCGATTTACCCGCCCGGAGTGATCCCATGCGTCTGCTCGACGAAGCCCTGACTTTCGATGACGTCTCTCTGGTGCCGGATTACTCGGAAATCCTGCCGCGCGACGTCGATCTCTCAACCCGCATCACGCGCGAGCTCAGGCTCAATGTCCCGCTGGCGTCGGCCGCCATGGACACGGTCACCGAGGCCCGGCTGGCCATCGCCATGGCCCAGGCCGGTGGTGTAGGCGTGATCCACAAAAACATGTCGATCGAGCGTCAGGCCGAGCAGGTGCGCATCGTCAAGAAATATGAGGCCGGTGTGATCAAGAATCCGATCACGGTCAGCCCGTACACCACGATTCGTGAAGTGATCGATCTGACCCGTCTGCACAATATCTCCGGGGTGCCTGTGGTCGACAACAACGAGTTGATTGGCATCGTTACCAGCCGCGACATGCGCTTTGAGAAAAAGCTTGATGATCCTGTGCGCAACATCATGACGC
Organism: Wenzhouxiangella sp.; assembly: GCA_007135355.1. Classification (GTDB taxonomy): domain Bacteria; phylum Pseudomonadota; class Gammaproteobacteria; order Xanthomonadales; family Wenzhouxiangellaceae; genus Wenzhouxiangella. The sequence goes on along the minus strand of SLJA01000047.1, from coordinate 2,615 downwards.
GCAAGGATAAGTTGGTCACGGTGCAGGAAGGCGCGGGCCAGGATGAGGTGCTGGAACTGCTCCACCGCTACCGGATCGAGAAAGTGCTGGTGGTCAACGACCGCTTCGAGCTCAAGGGCCTGATCACCGTCAAGGACATCCAGAAGTCCAAGGACTTTCCGAATGCCGCCAAGGACAGTGCCGAGCAGCTGCTGGCCGCGGCCGCCGTGGGTACCGGCGGTGATACTGAAGACCGCATTGCAGCCCTGGTCGAGGCGGGCATTGACATCGTCGTGGTCGATACCGCGCATGGGCACTCCAGGGGCGTGCTGGATCGTATTGGCTGGGTCAAGCGCCACTATCCGGATGTGCAAGTGATTGGTGGCAATGTGTCCACCGGCGACGGTGCTCGAGCGCTGGCCGATGCGGGTGCCGACGGCGTCAAGATCGGCCAGGGGCCGGGCTCGATCTGCACCACGCGCGTTGTGGCCGGGGTTGGAGTGCCGCAGATCAGTGCGGTAGCGGCCGCGGCCGACGCATTGCGCGAGCTCAGCGTCCCCGTGATTGCCGACGGCGGTATTCGTTTTTCCGGTGATCTGGCCAAGGCGGTGGCGGCCGGCGCCTCGGTGGTCATGATCGGCAGCCTGCTGGCCGGCACCGAAGAAGCGCCGGGCGAAGTGGAGCTATACCAGGGCCGGTCCTACAAGAGCTATCGCGGCATGGGCTCGCTGGGCGCCATGCAGCTGGGCTCCAAGGATCGCTATTTCCAGGCCGAGACCGATGCTGAAAAGCTGGTGCCGGAGGGCATCGAAGGCCGGGTGCCCTACAAGGGTCCGCTGGATGCCGTGATTCACCAGTTGATGGGCGGCTTGCGCTCCAGCATGGGCTATGTGGGCTGCGCAACTATCGATGAAATGCGTAACCGCCCGCGCTTTGTGCGCATCACGGCTTCGGGCGTGCGTGAATCCCATGCTCACGATGTGACCATCACCAAGGAAGCGCCGAACTACAAGCTGGGCTGATCCACGCGGCAACGCGCCGGCCAGTGGCGATCCGTTCACCAGCTTGTCGGTCGCCCTGATCCCCCTGCTCAGGGCCACCACGCTAGCGCTGATGGTGCGTTGGTTCAATGCCCTGAACCCGCCGCCGGAATGTTTTTCAACTGCTGCCATTGCTGAACTGGGAGCTGCACATGAACGGTATCCGCCATTTGTTGCTTGCCGCCGGACTGCTGCTCGCGGTGGCCGTGGCTGAGGCGGGTCCGGAGACGGGTTCGCTACCAGGGGATCCGGAGCAGCGCGGCAGGGCGCTGGCGCAAGCGCTGGTACAGCATCACCAGTCCGAGCGGGTCGTCTGGCATCAACGCATGGAGCTCGAGGCCGAAGGACGGGCCGTGCGCGTGCGCGAGCTGTACCTGTACCGGCGCAATGCCGGCGAGGCACCGGCGGCCACCTTGGTGCGCTTTTCTTCTCCGCCCGAGATTGCCGGCACCGGCCTGCTGAGTGTCGGCGATGGCGCCGATGAATCCAACCAGTGGGTGTATCTGCCGGCGCGTCGCATGACCCGTCGGGTGCCGACCGGTCGCCAGGGCGGTCGTTTTGCCGGCTCGGATTTTTACTATGAAGATCTGCGTGACCGTCATGTCGACCTGGATGTGCACAGGTGGAGGAGCACGGAAGTGATCGATGGACAGGAGGTGGAGTTGATCGAAAGCCTGCCTGTCGATCCGGACTCTTCCGTCTATCAGCGTCGGCACGTGTGGATCGACACCGAGCGTTGGCTACCCCTGCGCATTGATTTCTACCGCCAAGGCGAACAGACACCCGGCAAGCGTTACACGATTACCGAGGTGGATAAACAGGACGGACGTTGGGTCATCATGGAAAGCCTCATGGAGGACCTGGTTGATCGGCACCGGACCCGCCTGGTCACCCTGGGCTGGCGTTTCGATGTGCAGTTGCCCGACTTGCTGTTCACGCCGCGTGCGCTGGAAGATGCTGCCGTGGAGCTGCGCTACCGGCCGTGAGGGTGCTGGTTCTGGCACTCGCCCTGTTTCTGGGCGCCGGTCCCGGGCTGGCCTTTGCCTGGTCCGCCGGCGCGGATGGATGGTGGCAAGGGCTCGATGTGCTCGAAGAGGCCGAGCTCGAAGCCGGCTATTTTCCCGGGCCCGCCGACAGCATCGATAGCAGCGCCAATCTGTTTGTCCGGGCCGGGTTGGGCTTTCCGGTCGGACAGGCCTGGGAGGCCAGGCTTGGGCTGGTGCTGAATGCCTATGACGAGCGCGGATTTCGCAGCGTCCGTGAACTGGATGTGGACTTCGGCGAGACCTTTGTGCGCTACAGAGACGACCGCCGGCGCATCACTGCCGGGGCGCAGACGGTGATTTGGGGGCGGGTCGATGTCGAAGCACCGACCGATCAGATTGCCATCCGCGACCTTCGTCGCGGCCTGATCGGTGAGTTGTCTCAGCGCCGTCGGGCGGCGCTGGCGGTGCGCTGGGAAGAATATCTGGACCCGGTCAAGCTGGATGTGTTGTGGATGCCGGTGTTCAGGCCGGCCGTGCTGCCTCCGGAGCGCAGCCTCTGGTACCCGATCAATCGCCGCAGCGGCCGAATCCTGGGGCTTCCGCGCCTGAG
>SLJA01000297.1 GCA_007135355.1 Wenzhouxiangella sp. | reverse complement strand
TTGACCAGCGTCATGGTCAAGGCCGGTTGGCCAAAAAACGGCACGAACACCCCTTCGCCCTGCTTGGGCTGGATGTCGGCGGCGATTCCGACCGCGCCACCGCGTCGCAGTTGACGCAACAACTCGCGCATGGCTGCACTGCCGCTGGCCACCATGCGACCACCAAAGCGGCTGCGGGCGGCGGTAATGAAACGATCCATGGCCGCATCGTCCGGCGCCAGGTACAAGGTCACCATGGACAGGCGGCGCGACAGCTCAAGGTTGAGGATTTCCCAGTTGCCCAGGTGGCCGCTGACCAGCAAAAGCCCACGCCGATCGGCCATTGCCCGCTCGACATGTTGCCAGCCCGCGCCCATTTTGATGTGCCGGTCCAGTTGGGTCGGGCTCCAGTGGGCCAGAGCGCCGAGCTCTCCGGCCAGGCGCAGTAGTTCAACGCGCTGCAGCTGCTCCAGCCGTCGGCGCGCCGCAGGCGACAGCTCAGGGAAGCAGGTTTCCAGGTTGCGCCGAACCACCGCATGCTTGCGCCACGGCAACAGACCCAGCAAGCGCGCCAGCGGAACGGCGAGCCCGTGCGTCAGGCGCAGTGGCAGCAAGGCGAGCATCCGCGCGCCCAGACGCAGCAGCAGCGCGCTCAGCACGGCGTCTCGCGATAGGGGTCGGACTGGCCCGGGGGCGGTAACGCAAAACGCTTGTATAGCCACAGATATTGCGCTGGTTGACGCCGGATCAGTTGCTCGAGCTGCTGGTTCATCTGGGTCGCCGCGGCGATCGGGTCTTGGGTCAATGCAGTCGAGTCCAACGGCTCGAAAGACATCCGCCAGCCGCGCCCGCCGGCCAGCCGCTCGGTGCTGGCGAAAATCACTGAACAACCGGTGCGTTGCGCCAGCCGGTGGACCAGATTCATGGTCAAGGTCGGACGACCAAAGAACGGTGCATATACTCCATCGCCCAGACGCGGCAACTGATCCATGAGCAGGCCGACCGTGCCACCGGCTTTAAGCTCGCGCAGCAGGCCGCGCATCGCCGCACTGCCGGCCGGAATGAGACGCGCGCCGAGACGCTCGCGAGAGCGGGTCACGGCGCGGTCGACGCGCGCGTCTCTGGGCGCCTTGTAGAGTCCGCTGAATGGCACGCGCCGACTGACCATCAGCGCGCTCAACTCCCAGTTGCCGAAATGAGCGCCGATCAGCAGCACGCCATGACCGGCCTTGCCGGCATTGTGGACATGCTCCCAGCCGTGCACCTCGCGGATGTGATTGTCCAGACGGGGCGCCGACCAGTACCAGACCGCGCCACTTTCCAGCGCCAGTCGGACGGTCTCGATCAGGTGCTGACGGTGCAGGTGCGCACGCTCCGCGGCCTGCAGGTCGGGAAAGGCGATGGCCAGGTTGGTCTCGATCACCCGGTGCTTGCGCCAGGGCAGCCGGTACAGCACGGCCGCCGGGACGACTGCAAGGCGATAAAGCAGTGGGAGCGGCAGCCAGCTCAGGAACCGGATCAGAGCCAGGGCAAGGCGAATCTTCATTCAGAACGCATGCGGCGCGAGTCGCGAAAAACAAGCATACCCTCAATGCCGCGCCCATGATCAAGAAACCATGCCTGGGATGCTCGATCAGATTCCTTGTACCATGCGCCCATTGGTCAAACGGTAGCGGATCACGGCATGATTGGATTGTTGCAGCGAGTCACCGAAGCCAGGGTCGGCATTCAGGGCGAGGTGGTGGCGCGGATCGGCACGGGCTTGCTGGTTCTGGTCGGATTTCGCCATGGCGACCGACCGCAGCGGATCACACGCTTTGTCGAGCGTGTACTCAACTACCGCGTGTTTCCGGATGACCAGGGCCGCATGAACCTGAGCCTGCGCGATTGCCACGGCGAGCTTTTGCTGGTGCCGCAGTTCACCCTGGCCGCGGACACCGATTCCGGGAATCGGCCCAGCTTCACGCCCGCGGCGGCGCCCGAGCAGGGTCGCGAGCTGTTTGCTCTCCTGGTGGAAGCGGCCTCGGTATCCTGGCCGGGAACCCAAGCCGGGCGTTTCGGTGCCGACATGCAGGTGGGCCTGGTCAACGACGGGCCAGTGACCTTCTGGCTGGAAGTGGACTGAGCCCGGCTCATGCGCGGGCAGGGTCGTTTCTCATGAAAACCGAACAGCGAGGTGGCGGGCTGGCAGTCGACGACCCGCGGCTGGCAGAGCGTGTACACGCGGTGTTCGACCAAGGCCGACTACTGGCTTTGCCGACCGAGACCGTGTACGGTCTGGCCGCGCCGATTGACCGACCGGACCTGGTAGCCCGTGTGTTCGAGCTTAAGGGGCGTCCGGCGGACAACCCCCTGATTGTTCATGTGGGAACCTGGGAACAGGCCCGGCGCGTGGTCAGCGCCTGGCCGGAGCCGGCCGAAAGCCTGAGCCGGGCATTCTGGCCGGGCCCGCTGACCCTGGTCTTGCCCCGTGCGGCCTGCGTTTCGGACGCCATCACCGCCGGGCTCGACAGCGTGGCCGTGCGCATGCCCGACCATCCGGCCGCGCTGGCCGTGCTGCGCGCGCTGGACGTGCCGTTGGTTGCCCCCAGCGCCAACCTGTTCACCCGCCTGTCGCCGACCTGTGCGGCAGATGTGCGCGCTGTATTTTCAGCCGAGCAAGTCGAAGTCATTGATGGCGGCCCATGCCGGGTTGGCATCGAGTCCACCATTGTCGGGGTTGACGACCAGCGTCGCGTGCTGCTCTGGCTAAGGCCGGGCATGCTTGCGCGGGCCGAAGTGGCGCGCCACCTGCCCGATGGCTGGCGCCTTGCAGCAGCGCCGGCCGGCGCAGACGAGTCCGACCCCAGACTGGCCCCGGGACGAATGCAAACGCACTATCGCCCGACGCGCCCGCTGCATGTCCATGTCTGCCGCGACCGGGCAGAGTGTGAGCGGCTGGCTGATCGTTTTCAGCGCGATGCCGCGCGCTCACTCGTGGTGCTGCCGCAATCGGTCGAGCAGGCGGCCGGTGATCTATACCGTGTGCTGCGGGCGGCCGATACGGAAGGATCGCAAACCATCGATTTGCTGCTGCCGTCCCAGCGCTTGCATGATCCGGCCTGGGAGGGCGTGATCAATCGGCTGCGCAAAGCCGCCAGCCTGTGGTTTCAAAACACGGACCGTTCGAAGTCTGATTGACCACTAGTGGTCCTTCAACCTGATAATTGCGGGTTCAGTTGGTCTGTCAGCGTTCAGGGCAAGGCGCGGCTCGCAGTGAATGGCCGTAGCCCTTTACAAGAGCCGGAACGCTGCCATGGACGCTGACAGGCCAACCCTTCGGGCGCTCCTGTGGCGCTCCGCTGCTGCGTTCCGCCGCTTGGCAAGGGCGACGGCCATTCCCTGCGCGGCGCGCCTTGCAGCG
>SLJA01000328.1 GCA_007135355.1 Wenzhouxiangella sp. | reverse complement strand
TGGTGGGTGACGCGGGTTGGGAATCACTGTACGAGTGGCGTTTGGACACCGAGGCGGCGCGGCTGACGCTTGTGCAGCAGGCCCGCATCCGTCAGAACACCGGCGAGGACTGGGATGATGCACGCATCCGGGTCGCTCTGGGCCAGCCGGCCATGGGCGGGCAGTTGCCGCAGCTGTTTCCCTGGTTCATCGACATCGAGCGCGCGGCCGCGCCCGCGATGCGAGCCGCGGGCATTGCGGCGGACATGGTTTTGGCCGAAAGCGCGCCGATGGCGGAACTGGGTGGCACCGAGATGGCCGCAGTCTATGAAATTTCCGGGCGCAGTGGCGTCTCGGGGGATAATACCCCGCGTCGTTTCATGCTGGCCCGGCATGAGTTGGCGGTCGATTTGAGCGCACGAGCCGTTCCGCGGCGCCAGGCGAGAGCCTGGCTGTTTGCCGAGGCTGAATACAATGGCCAGGCCTGGCTGCCGCCGGGTCGGGTGTCGCTGTTTCAGGATGGTGCCGTGGTCGGCCAGACTCGATTCAGCGGACTGGCGCCGGGCAGCACCTTGTCGGCCAGCTTCGGCGTGGCCGAGCGGATTGAAATCAGCCGGCAGCTGGTGCGCGACACGCGCGGCAGCGAGGGCGTGGTTCGTCGTGCCAACCGGGTCGAGCGCGAGTATGCCTTCGAGATCACAAATCGCTATTCGCGCCCGCTGGAGATTTTGGTCATTGACCAGCTGCCGGTGGCGCGCGATGAGCGCATCCAGGTTGAGTTGACCAGCGGCAGCCGTGAACCTGACGTTCGCGACTTCAACGAACAGCCGGGGGTGGTGGCCTGGCGCGGCGAGTTTGCAGCTGGCGAGACGCAAAACTTCCGCTTTGGTTACCGCGCCGTCTTCCCGCGCGAGTTCGAGCATCTGATTGGCTGGTAGGGCGCGTCTTAGGCTGTAACGTCGATCAGTTGCTCGCCGGCAATGGCGATGCAGCGTTGGGTCGGGAAATCGGGTTCGGTCATCAGGCCGGTGAAGCGACCGAACGCCGGCAGCACCAGATGGGTTTCGCTGAGCAGGAAGGCCGGGAAGCGCAAGCGTTGGCGGCGGTCCTTGATCAGAGCGCCGGGATGAAGGTGGCCGGAGACGCCAGCCTGGCCTGGCGCGTCGGTCCAGTCGTGGACCAGCCGCAGTCCATCCAGGTCCAGCCAGGTTCGGTGAACGCCCATATGCCAGCGCGCAAGCCAGGGTGCTAGCGCGCGGTCATGATTGCCCAGCACCAGATCGATGCTCAAAGCTTTGTGGCTCAGCCGCCAGTCGGTGATCTGTTCCGGCCAGGCATCGTCGGCGCCGGGCGGCGCATGCACCCAGTCGCCGAGCACGATCAGGCGCTCGGCAGCGGTGGATCTCAAGAGCGCGTCGATTCGCTGCAGATCCGCCGCCAGCACCCCAGCCGGCACTGCAAGCCCTGAGCGCCGAAAGACCTGGTCCTTGCCCAGATGGACATCGGCCAGCAGCAGAGCGCGCTGCCGCGGCCACCAGGCGGCGCGGTCCGGTAGTAGTTCCAGCTGTTGATCCGCCAGCTGAATCGTGGTCATGCGCGTTTGCGTCCTTGATCAGGTTTTGCGGGCGCGGGTCGTTCCAGTCGCTGCAGCATGCGCTCGACCCGGGCCTGGAAATTCTCCGTGCTGAGTTGGCCGCGCAGGCGATCGGCCCACAGCGGGAAGGCCAGCGGGGTGAGTCGTTCGGTCTGCCGGATCAGGATGTGCTGCCCGGTAATGCTGTCCAGCGTGGCGCGCAGGCGCGACAGCTCCATCTCGGCTTCCAGTACTTCGATTCGGGCCTGCCGGAGCAGCAGATTGTCGGGATCGTGCTCGGTGAGCATGTCGAACATCAGACCGCTTGAGGCCTGCAACTGGCGCGCCCGTTTCTGGCGACCGGGATAGCCCTGAAACACCAGCCCGGCCACGCGGGCGATGTCGCGGAAGCGATGTCTGGCCATTTCGGCCGCGTTGAGGCTTTCCAGGATGTCGTAATCCAGATGATCGCTGCTCAGCACGCGACGCAGCAGCGCTTCGTCCAGTTTTACTGGATCGTCGCTGACCAGCTCGATGCCGTAGTCGTTGACGGTCATGGAAAAGCTGCGCGGGCGGTCCTGGCCCAGTCGCCAGGCCAGCAGGGCGGCCAGACCTTCGTGGACCAGGCGGCCGGCGAAGGGATAAAGGAACAGGTGAGCGCCGTCGCGGCTTTCGGTTTGTTCGATTAGTAGCTGATCTGGTCCCGGCAGGCCCGACTGCAGCGCCTGCTGGGCAAGCAGGGCTTCTATGGCGCGCAGCTCATTGGGCAGTTGACCAGCGCTGGCGGCAAACAGCTCCAGCATGGCCTCGGCGAGCAGGGTCGACAGCGGCAGTCGGCCACCGGCCCAGCGCGGTACGGATGGTCTTCCGGCCTTGCCCAGACGCACATAGGCAATCATGTCGCGGATGCGCTCCAGCTTCAGCAGGCGGCCGGCGAAGATGAAATGCTCGCCGGGTTTGAGGCGCGTGAGGAAGCGCTCTTCGATCTGCCCCAGCGAGCCGCCCTTGACGAACTTGACCTGCAGGTGTCCATCGGCACTGATCGTGCCCACCGACATGCGGTGCATGGCGGCGATGCGGCGGTCGGTGACCCGATATACGCCGTTCTGCTCGATCACGCGCTGGAAGCCGGGATAGGCCTGGAGCGCCGGGCCGCCGCGGGTGATGAAGTCCAGCAGCCACTGCCAGTGGGAGTCCGTCAGATTGCGGTAAGCATGGGTATCGCGCAGTTCTGACAGCATGCTGTCGGCCTCGAAGCCACCGCCGAGCGCGCAGCTGACCAGGTGTTGGGCGGCCACGTCCAGGCTACCGGCCAGTGGGGCTCGGGCCTCGATGCGGCGATGTTCGACCTGGCGCTTGGCTGCGGCGATTTCCAGGATTTCCAGAGCGTGGGTGGGGACGCACAGCAGGCGCGAGACCTCGCCCGGCCGATGCCCGGAGCGGCCGGCGCGCTGGATCAGGCGGGCGATGCCCTTGGGGCTGCCGATCTGGATGACCTGGTCGACCGGCGAGAAATCGACGCCGAGGTCGAGACTGGAGGTAGCGACAATGCAGCGCGCGCGGCCTTCGCGAACTGCTGACTCTGCCGCAAGTCGCTGTCCGCGGTCGATCGAGCCGTGATGCAGAAAGACCTGGTCCGGCCAGGGTACGACAGACTGGATGGCCTGAAACCACAGCTCGGCCTGCGAGCGGGTGTTGGTAAACAGCAGGGTCGACTGGGCCTGATGGATGGCTTGCAGCACGCCAGGCAGCTGATTCAAGCCGGTGCGCCCGGCCTGCGGAAAGCGCTCGATTTCGGCCGGCAGCAGGGTGTCGATCTCGATCCGGCGTTCCA